>JAYURJ010000185.1:0-32808 GCA_043756275.1 Betaproteobacteria bacterium
ATGGATCGCGGTAAAGTTGGTGAAAGGATCATCATCCATCTGTTTGATGCCAAGCGAAATACGCTCACGCTCCATGTCGATGGCCAGCACAACGGCTTCCAACTCATCGCCCTTCTTGTAGTTCTTGACAGCTTCTTCGCCGGCAACATTCCAGGAAAGATCCGACAAGTGAACAAGCCCGTCGATATTGCCCGGCAAGCCGATAAACACACCAAAGTCGGTAATTGATTTGATGGTACCTTTGACTTTTTCGCCCTTCTTGTGGGACATCGAAAACTCTTCCCACGGGTTCACCATGCACTGCTTCATGCCGAGCGAAATACGACGACGCTCTTCGTCGATCTCAAGGATCATCACTTCAACTTCGTCACCGAGCGAGACAACTTTGGCAGGGTGTACGTTCTTGTTCGTCCAATCCATTTCGGAAACGTGAACCAGCCCTTCAATGCCGGCCTCGATCTCGATGAATGCGCCGTAGTCGGTCAGGTTGGTGACTTTGCCAAACAGGCGCGTGCTTTGCGGATAGCGACGTGACAGACCCGTCCATGGGTCGTCGCCCAATTGCTTCATGCCCAGCGAAACGCGGTTTTTTTCCTGATCGAACTTGAGGATCTTGGCTTCGACTTCGTCGCCGACATTCAATACTTCGGATGGATGCTTGACGCGACGCCATGCGAGATCGGTGATGTGCAGCAGGCCGTCGATACCACCCAGATCCACAAACGCGCCGTAGTCGGTGATGTTCTTGACGATACCTTTAACAATAGCGCCTTCTTTAAGATTTGCCATCAGCGCAGCGCGGTCGGCACCAGCGGAGGCTTCCATCACAGCGCGACGTGAAACCACCACGTTGTTGCGTTTGCGATCAAGCTTGATGACCTTGAATTCGAGTTCCTTGCCTTCGAACATCGAGGTGTCTTTGACGGGACGCACATCAACCAGCGAACCCGGCAGGAAGGCACGAATACCATTGACCATCACGGTCAGGCCGCCCTTCACTTTGCCCGAAACCATACCGGTGATGATTTCGCCCTTGTCGAGTGCTACATCCAGATCGTGCCAGGCAGAGAGTTTCTTGGCGCGTTCGCGCGACAGCTTGGTTGCACCATGGCCATCTTCGATGGCCTCGATTGCAACGGTGACAAAGTCGCCGACTTTAACTTCAAGTTCGCCTTTGTCATTCTTGAATTCTTCGACGGGGATCACGGACTCGGACTTCAAGCCGGCGTTTACCACGACAATATTGCGATCAACGAGCACCACTTCAGCGGTGATCATTTCGCCGATACGCATTTCCTGACGGGTCAGGCTTTCCTCGAACAAAGCGGCAAAGCTGTCGATGGCGTGCGGGGCGGATTTAGGAGGTTGGGCGGATGCGGACATAGGACTGCACTTTCGGGTTAGGCCGCCGTCAGGCGACGGTGGCGGTTGATCAACGTTGATTCTTTTGGGGGAATCAACACCGGCATACAAATTAGCTGGGAAATTCAACCATCAAGCAAAACAGACTGAATCAGAAAAAAAACCGACTGATTTCAAGCACCTACTGTTTTATGAGCCCAGCCGAGGATTTTTTGCACCGCAACTTCTGCGGAAATCCCAGTGGTATCAATAAGATAGGCATCTGGATAATGCTTCAAGGGCGCAACCGGGCGGTTCATATCTCGCTCATCCCGGGCACGCAATTCTTTCACAACGTCGGGCATTATCGCAGACATTCCTTTTTCTTTCAACTGCTTAGTGCGCCTCTCGGCCCTCGCTTCGGCGCTCGCGGTGAGGTATACCTTGAGTACTGCGTCTGGAAACACGACTGACCCCATATCCCGACCGTCGGCGACCAAACCCGGGGAGACGCGAAAATTGCGTTGCAGATTCAAAAGTGCTGCGCGCACCTTTGGTAGGGCCGCCACTCTTGATGCATTCTGGCTGGCGGCCTCGGTGCGAATCTCGTCGCCGACATCTTGCCCTTCGAGCAGCGTTTTGCCATCGCGAAACGCAACGTCTAAATTTGCGGCGATTCGCGCGACCACCTCCGCATCCGCCAAATCTTGTCCTTGCCTGAGTGCGGCGAGGGCGGCGAGCCGGTAAAGGGACCCGCTATCGAGATAATGAAAGCCAAGCCGTTCTGCGACCCGCTGGGCCACTGTGCCTTTGCCGGACGCGGTTGGACCGTCGATGGCGATGACGGGAATGACGGGGGGTTTCATGACGCGATTTTTGCCAATTCTTCAAAGTACGTTGGGAAGGTTTTGGCCACGCAGCCCGGATCGTTGATACGCACAGCCACACCGGCAAGCGAAACGAGCGAAAAGCACATCGCCATCCGATGATCGTCGTAAGTATCAATGACGGCATCAGCCTTCAACTCAGCGGGCGGCGTGATCCGAATGTAATCCGCGCCCTCCTCCACGATCGCGCCGCACTTTCGCAGTTCGATTGCCATTGCGGCAAGTCGGTCGGTTTCTTTAACGCGCCAACTGGCGATATTGCGAATTGTCGTGGTGCCCTCGGCAAACAATGCGCACATCGCGATCGTCATCGCAGCGTCCGGAATGTGATTCAAATCGGCATCAATAGCCTTCAATTTTCCGGAGACCGGTGCAGCGGCTTCAATCCAGTTGTCCCCCATCTGCACTCGCGCGCCCATTTCCGTTAGCGTGTCGGCAAAACGTATATCGCCCTGAATACTATTGCGGCCCACACCCAGCACACGCACGGCACCGCCCGCAATCGCTCCTGCTGCAAGGAAATACGACGCGCTTGACGCGTCACCCTCGACATCGATGACGTTGCCGGTGGGCGAACAAAATTGTGCGTCGGCTGGAACCACGAATTTTTGCCAGCCTTCACGCGCAACGACGACACCGAAACGCGCCATCAGGTTAAGTGTGATTTCAACGTAAGGCTTCGATATCAGTTCACCGATAACATCGATGCTGATCGCACTTCCTGTTTGACGCGTCAACAACGGCAATGAAAGCAACAGCGCCGACAAAAACTGGCTGGATACGTCACCACGAACCTGCACCCGGTCAACCGATACTTTTTTGCGGGCACGAATTTCCAGCGGCGGAAAACCAGGCGTCTGCAGATAACGAATATCTGCACCGAGCTGCTGCAACGCGTCGACGAGATCAAGGATGGGCCGCTCATGCATGCGTGGCACACCTGATAGCTGGTAACGGCTGCCGGATGCCGCGAGCAATGACAATGCGGCGGTCAATGGCCGAAAGGCAGTACCGGCATTGCCGAGAAATAAATTGCCATTGGTTACGGAAAAGGCATTAGTGCCGTCGATGACAAACGTATCTTCACCTGCCGCACGGACACCGGCCCCCAGCGAGCGAAGCGCGTCGATCATTACATCGGTGTCATCAGACTTCAGCAAGCCTTTGACCACCGTTTCGCCTTTGCAAAGTGCGGCGAGCAACAGTGTGCGATTGGAAATACTTTTGGAACCCGGTAACGTCACCGCCCCCGCAGCGTGGCGATACGGGCCGACATCGAGATACTCAAGATGCGCCATCAGGTGGCCTCATCTCGAAAGCCATCGAGTTCGCCTGCCATCCAGCGGTCACGCGCGTGTTTAGCGCGCGTCATCAAGGCCTCAAGCGCCTCGCTGTTGCTGGATCCCAGCGCCTTTTTGAGTCCTGTCAATTGTGTTTCGTAAGCGTCAATTTCGTGCAGCAGCGCGTCGCGATTATTGAGCGCGATATCACGCCACATTTCCGGACTTGATCCTGCAATACGGGTGAAATCACGGAAGCCACTGGCGGCAAAAGAAAACAGCGTTTTCGCATTCGGGCGCGCGGCGAGCTCATCAACCAACGCGAACGCCAGCAGATGTGGCAGATGGCTTACGGCCGCGAACACGGCATCGTGCGCCTCGGCCGGCATCTCGACAACGCGTGCGCCACACGCCTGCCACAGCGCGCGAACGCGCTCAATTGATTGCGCAGCGTTCTCGGCAATCGGCGTGAGCACGACATTTTTTCCCTCGAACAGCGCTGATTGCGACGCTGCGACGCCAGCGTACTCGCGCCCTGCAATCGGGTGGCCCGGTACGAACTGCGAAATTTTGTTGCCTAGCGCGGCACGCGCCGCGGCGATCACGTCCTGCTTGGTGCTGCCTGCATCAGTGACGACGGTTTCCGGCTTCAGATGATTAGACAGTTCGGCCATTACGTGCGGGAATTGTCGCACCGGCACGGCGATCAACACCGCATCGCAGTCCGCAATCGACGCGAGCGATGCCGCTTCATCGATCACGCCGAGCCGCAATGCCTCGTCAAGTGCTACCGCATCACGGTCGATGCCGATCACGCGCAGCTTACTTGCTTCGCGACGCAGTGCGAGTGCAAATGAGCCGCCTATTAAGCCAACGCCGATAATCGCAATGTTCATATAAAATATTAAAACACTAGCATTGACGGGCATCACAGGCCATAAATGCCTGAAAACCCGCTCCGGTGCTAGAGTTTAAACTATTTCCTTATTATTCTCTTGCCTTGTCCAAGGCCGCGAGGAAACGCCGATTCTGCGCTTCAGTACCGATGGTGACGCGCAAATAATCCGGCAATCCATAGCCTGCAATCGGCCGCACGATGACACCTTGCCGCAGCAGTGCTTCAAACACGCGTTTGGCGTTTTCAACTTTGAAGGTGATGAAATTACCGAACGCAGGAATGGTTTCAAGCTGTCGCTTGGCCATTTCTGCTTTCAGCAACGCCAGTCCGGCATCATTGACGCGGCGGCTCTCCTTGATGAACGCATCATCGCCAAGTGCGGCGACCGCGGCCACCATCGCCAGATGATTCACGTTAAACGGTTGCCTGATGCGGTTCATCAAATCGATCAATTGCGGATGGGCCAAGCCGAATCCGATGCGCAGCCCCGCCAATCCGTAGGCCTTTGATAGCGTGTGCGAAATGATTACATTCGGAAAATCTGCCAGCCAAGGCACGCTGTCGTAAACATTCACGTCATTGAGATATTCCCCGTATGCTTCATCGAGCACCACCAGCACATTGGGTGGCACCTGCTTGACGAACGCGTGCAATTGGGCCCCCGGAATAAACGTGCCGGTCGGATTATTCGGGTTCGCAAGAAAAATCATCTTGGTATCCGTGCTAATCGCGGCCAGCATTGCGTCGAGATCATTGCCGAAATTCTTCGCGAGCACCTCGATGCCCGCAGCACCAACAGCCTGCGTGGCCAATGGATACACGGCAAATGCGTGCTGCGAATAGATTGCCGAATCGCCCGCCCTCAAAAACGCGCGTGCAGCCAATTCAAGAATGTCGTTGGAGCCATTGCCCAGAATGATTTGCTCGGGCGATACCGCATATTTTTTTGCAATCGCCGCCTTCAGCGCAAATCCTCCGCCGTCCGGATACATCGCCAAATCGCCAAGCGCCGCCTGAATCGCCGCCAGCGCCTTGGGACTGGCCCCGAGTGGATTCTCGTTGGATGCGAGCTTGACGATGTCGACCTCGTTCATGCCGAGCTCACGCGCAACATCGGAGATCGGTTTGCCGGGCTGGTATGGCGCGATGGACCTTATGTATGTCGGCGCAAGCGCTGCAAGGTCAGTGGCGGGTGACGACGGAGTCATAATTTCAATCGAGGTAGATAGTTATTGTCGAATGGCGCTGGGGACAAAAACGCAACGTCTGTGCCGCACCAGATGGAATCAGTGGGTCGCGGGTTTGGGCGCTAGAGAACCGCCACCGGATACGAGCCAAGAACTTTCACGTAGCCTGCGATCTTGCGAAGTTCTGCGAGCGCTTCCACCACGTTGGCATCTTCCTGATGTCCATCGATGTCGACAAAGAACAAGTACTCCCACATCGCGACTTTCGATGGTCGTGATTCGAACTTGCTCATCGAGACACCACGCTTGGCAAACGGTGTCAACATTTCATACACGGCACCGGCACGATTGGCCGCAGATAACACGAGCGACGTTTTATCTTTGCCCGTCGTGGAAGGCTTGGGCTCGTAATTGCCCAGCACCAGAAAGCGCGTGGTGTTGTTCGGTTCGTCTTCAATGTTTGATGCAAGCAGTGTCAGGCCATAGTGCTCAGCTGCCATTTCACCAGCGACGGCTCCGGAAAATGGCTCAATCGACGCACGTCGCGCAGCTTCGGCATTCGAAGAAACCGCGACACGTTCGGCATGCGGCACATTCACGTTTAACCATTCATGGCACTGCGCCAATGATTGTCCATGCGAGAACACGCGCTGAATGGCGTTCAGCTCAGATCGCGAACGCGCCATCAAGTGATGATGAATCCGCAGCAACACTTCACCGCAGGTTTTCAGCGTAGTTTGCGGCATCAGATCAAGCGAGCGACCAACCGCGCCTTCGGTGGAATTTTCTACCGGCACCACGCCAAAATCGGCGGCACCGGATTCCACACTGCGATAGACCTCATCAATGGAAGACTGCGGAAGGGTTTCAGCGCCTTCGCCAAATTGTTTTACAGCGGCGCGTTCACTAAAAGTACCCTGCGGCCCAAGATAGGCAACCGTTACTGGACGTTCAAGGGCCAGACAGGCCGACATGATTTCGCGGAACAGCCGCGCGGCGACTTCGTCCGGTAACGGGCCTTCATTGATGTCGATAATGCGTCGCAGTACTTCGGCTTCGCGCTCGGGGCGGTAAGCTTGTCCAACTTTCAAAGACCCGACCTTGCGCGCGAGCACCGCACGTGCATTTAGGCGCGCCAGAATATCGACATCCAGCGCGTCAATTTCAGAACGAAGTTTGGTGAGGTCATCAGACATTGGGTCGGTTTTCTGTCTCTCGCGGACGGCAACGAAAAGAAGCGGACTATGAAGGTGAATTGAGCCTGATTTTACCCGTTACGACGCGCAAACTCCCGCATGAATTCTGACAACACCTTTACACCGGACAGCGGCATCGCGTTATAAATCGAAGCGCGCAACCCACCGATCACTTTATGGCCCTTCAATCCCGCGAGTCCGGCCGCTTGCGCACCGTCCAGAAATTTTGCATTGAGCGAATCAGCGTTCAGAAAAAACGGTACGTTCATCCGCGAACGATCATCGACAGCGACATCATTGCGGTAAAAACCGTGCGACTCGTCGATGCATTCGTATAGCAACTTCGCTTTATCAATATTTTGCCTTTCCAACCCCGCCAGCCCACCTTGTTTTTTTATCCACTTGAAGGTAAGCCCCGCGAGATAAACGGCGAAGGTCGGCGGCGTATTGAGCATCCAGTCGCTTGCCGCTTGCTGCGTGTAGTCAAAGACGGATGGCGTAAATGGATGCGCGCCACCGAGCAGATCCTCACGGACAATCACAAACGTGAGGCCTGAGGGGCCAATGTTTTTTTGTGCGCCGCCATAGATGCAACCAAATTTTGAGACATCCATCGGTCGCGACATGATGTGCGAGGAGGCATCAGTGACCAGCGGCACATCATCATCGACTTCCGGCGTCCAGAAATACTCCACCCCGTGAATGGTTTCATTGGTACAGATATGCCGGAAAGCCGCGTCCTTATTGGGTTTCCAATCGGTCTGCTTTGGCACATAAGTGAAATTTTCGTTTTCAGAAGACGCGATCACACTCACTTCACAATACTTGCCAGCTTCCTTGATCGCACCAGCTGACCAATGCCCAGTATTGACATAATCGGCTTTGGTTTTACCGCGCAATAAATTCAGCGGCACCAGTGAAAATTCCCCTTTGCCGCCACCTTGTAGAAACAGGATCTTGTAATTGGCCGGTATCGCCAGTAGTTCGCGGAAGTCGCCCTCAACCTCCGCCGCAACTTCCATAAACACCTTGCCGCGATGGCTCATTTCCATCACCGACATGCCGGTGCCATGGAAATCGAGCAGTTCTTCCTGTGCCTGCGTCAGAACCTCAAGCGGGATCGCGGCGGGGCCTGCGGAGAAATTAAAGACGCGACTCATACTACTTCGTCGTCATCGCTTTCAACAATCTTCTGTAAGCCCGACAGCTTGGAACCTTCGTCCAGGTTGATTAGCGTCACCCCTTGTGTAGAGCGGCCCATTTCACGAATCTGCTTGACCTTTGTGCGGATCAATACACCACCGGTCGTGATCATCATGATTTCGTCCTCCGGGCGCACCAGAACCGCGGCGACAACTTTGCCGTTGCGTGAACTGGTCTGGATGGCGATCATGCCTTGCGTGCCGCGACCATGGCGCGTGTACTCAACAATCGAAGTGCGTTTGCCATAGCCACGCTCAGTCGCCGTCAATACGCTTTGCTGCTCATCTTCAGCAACCAGCATCGCAATGACCTTGCCGCCTTTGGATAAATTCATGCCGCGCACACCACGTGTGTCGCGGCCAGTGCTGCGTACGTCGCCCTCCTCAAAGCGAACTGCTTTGCCTTCGTTGGAGAACAGCATGACATCGCATTTGCCGTCGGTCTGCGCGACGCCAATGAGGTTATCGCCCTCATCAAGCGCGATTGCGATAATGCCGGCCTTGCGCGGATTGCTGAAATCTGACAACGCCGTTTTCTTGACTACGCCATCGCTGGTCGAGAAGAACACGTATTTATCGTCTGCAAAATTCTTGACCGGCAACACCGCACTGATTTTTTCGTTTGGCTGCATTTGCAACAGGTTCACAATCGGCTTGCCCCGTGACGCACGCGAGCCTTGGGGAATCTCATACACCTTCACCCAATACACACGTCCTTTATTCGAGAAACAAAGTACATAGTCATGCGTGTTGGCGATAAACAAGGTGTCAATGAAATCATCTTCCTTCATCGCCGTGGCCTGTTTGCCACGCCCACCGCGTTTCTGCGCGCGATAGTCGGCAATTGGCTGATACTTGATATAGCCAGTGTGCGACATCGTCACGATCACCTCTTCGGCGGCGATCAAGTCTTCCATCGACATTTCCTGACCGTTAACGACGATCTCGGAGCGGCGCTTGTCGCCGAATTGCTGTTTCACTTCGGCAAGCTCGGTGGCAATGATCAGCGATACGCGTTCTGGCTTATTGAGAATGTCGAGCAGGTCGCTGATCTTCTCCATCACGTCCTTGTATTCGGCAACGATCTTGTCCTGCTCCAGCCCGGTCAGGCGTTGCAGACGCAATTCGAGAATTGCCTGCGCCTGGGCTTCAGATAAGCGGTAGCCATTGTTTTGCAGGCCGAATTCCTTTGGCAGCCCTTCTGGGCGATATTGATCGGCCATCGCACGGGTCAATAACTCTTCGACCAGCTTGGAACGCCACACCCTCGATATCAAACCTTCTTTTGCAACTGCCGGGCTCTCGGATTTTTTTATCAACTCGATGATTTCATCGACGTTGGACAATGCAACCGCCAATCCCTCAAGTACGTGGCCCCGCTCGCGGGCCTTGCGCAATTCGAAAACGGTACGCCGGGTAATCACTTCACGGCGGTGACGCAAAAACGCGGTGATGAACTGTTTCAGGTTCAACAGCTGTGGCCGGTTGTCCACCAATGCCACCATGTTCATGCCGAACGTGTCCTGCATTTGCGTCATCTTGTAGAGATTGTTCAGCACAATCTCCGGGACTTCGCCGCGCTTTAATTCAATCACGGCGCGCATGCCGGATTTATCGGACTCGTCGCGCAAATCGGAAACACCTTCAAGTTTCTTATCGCGTACCAATTCGCCGATCTTGATGAGCAAATTGGCTTTGTTTACCTGATAAGGCAGTTCATCGATGATGATGGCCTGGCGGCTACCTTTGTCCAGCGCTTCAAAGTGGGTTCGTGCGCGCATGATGCAGCGACCGCGACCCGTGCGATAGCCCTCACGAACGCCATCGAGGCCATAGATAATGCCGGCCGTCGGGAAATCTGGCGCTTTCACAATGGCGATTAACTCTTCGATGTCTATCGCCGGGGCTTCCAGCACTTTCAGGCAGGCATCGATGATGTCGGAAAGATTGTGCGGCGGGATATTGGTCGCCATGCCAACAGCGATACCTGTAGCGCCGTTGACAAGCAAATTGGGGAAACGTGCCGGGAGAATCAGCGGCTCATGTTCACTGCCGTCGTAGTTAGGGCCAAAATCGACCGTTTCCTTATCCAAGTCTTCCAGCAATTGCTGCGCGATCTTGGACATGCGGATTTCTGTGTAGCGCATCGCCGCCGCGTTATCACCGTCTACGGAGCCGAAGTTTCCCTGGCCGTCTACCAGCATGTAACGCAGCGAAAAATTCTGCGCCATTCGCACAATCGTGTCGTAAACCGCAGTATCGCCGTGCGGATGGTACTTGCCGATCACATCGCCGACGATGCGGGCGGATTTCTTGTAGGGCTTGTTGTAATCGTTGGAAAGTTCATGCATCGCATACAACACGCGGCGATGTACCGGTTTCAGGCCGTCTCGCACGTCAGGTAAAGCGCGGCCAACAATGACACTGAGCGAATACTCAAGGAAGCTTTGACGCATCTCGGCTTCGATACTTACGGGAATGGTCTCTTTGGCGAATTGCGGCGATAGCGGTTCAGTCACGTTGCGGCTCTCTCGGTTGCTGTTCTTCTAAGTACTTGTTTTTGAATGAATTAAAACTCAATCAAGCACGATAATTTAACACAAAGCCGTGTGGAATGCCACGCCGCATATGAAAACCACCTTTCTTTGGCAGTCCTTACTGTCCTACACACAATATGTAGTGGTTTTACTATTTTCGACAGGGAATGTTGTTAATGCGCAACTCAATGGCGGCCGTTGTTGCAAATACGCGAAGCTAAGGTTGTGTCGGGCAAAACGAATCGTGTATCATTTAGCGAGTTCCATTAATGCTTCGTCCATTGCTTAATTCGCCCCCAAATCGCCATGTCGCAGCGCTTGGCGACCAACGACAAAAAATTTATATTTCTCGGGAGTACCAAATGAAAAGATCCCTCATTGTGAACACGGCCAATATGGCAAAGATTTACGTGGCCGTCGCCGCGCTGGCTGCATCCGCCGCTTATGCGGGCGTCACCCCTAACGCAACCGATTCGCAAGGTCTCCCGATCCGCGATGCATCCGGTGCCTGTGTGCAATCGAGCGGTATCGAACATCCCGATTGCGTGGCCAAGAAGGCAGAACCTGCCAAGCCCGCAGCGCCAGCCGCACCGGCAACACCGGCAGCACCTGCTGCACCAACCGCACCGGCCCCCGCTGCCGCAGCACCTTCCTCGGTCAAGCAAGCCATCACGATCCAAGCCGAAGCGTTGTTTGATTTCGACAAATCGGTTCTCAAACCAGACGGCAAGAAATCGATTGATGACGCTGTTGCCAAAATGCAGCAAGTTGACGTGCAAATGGTAATTGCAACGGGCCACACCGATTCCGTCGGTACCGATGCTTACAACCAGAAGCTCTCCGAGCGTCGTGCAACGACCGTTAAAGAGTACATGGTTTCCAAAGGTATCGCAGCGGCCAAGATCACCACGCTGGGCAAAGGTGAGACGCAGCCGGTTGCCACCAACAAGACCAAAGAAGGCCGTGCGAAAAACCGTCGCGTGGATATCGAGTTCAAAGGCGTGTCACTCAAGTAAGCGCCGTCATGTTTCGCAAAAGCCCCGCTTCATGCGGGGCTTTTTGTTTGTAGCCACCCTTTTTGATAATGCGAAGAACTTGGTTCAAGCTGAAATGACAACGACGCAAATGATTTCGCCGCGATGGCTGGTACCGGTCGAACCTACAGGTCTGGTGCTGGAGAACCATTCTCTAGTCATCGATCACGGCAGAATTCTGGCAATTCTTCCAACGGAAATCGCGCGCGGACGTTTTACTGGCGTTACCGAAACGATATTGCCGCACCATGTGCTTATTCCAGGTCTGATCAATCTCCATACACACGCTGCGATGACGCTCATGCGCGGGCTCGCCGACGACACGCCCCTGATGACATGGCTCAACGACCACATCTGGCCGACCGAGGTAAAGCATCTCTCCGAGGCATACGTATTTGACGGCACTGAATTGGCGACGGCAGAAATGATCCGCTCCGGCACCACCTGCTTTGCCGACATGTATTTCTATCACGATGTTGCCGCCCGGGCTGCGTTGAAATCGGGCATGCGTGCGGCCCTCGGCGGCGCAATACTGGAGTTTCCGACACCTTACGCGACCGATCCTGAAGCTTATATCGAGAAGTGCCTGGCACCTCGCGACGAGTTTGCCCGCGATTCACGCTTGAAACTCATGCTGGCACCGCATGCGCCGTACACCGTGAGCGACAAAACATTCGCGCGACTCTTCACCATCGCCGCCGAGGCCGATTACCCGGTCATGATGCACATTCACGAGACATCGGATGAAATTGTGCAGAGCGAAAAGGAGTACGGCTGTCGCCCGATTGCACGTCTCGAACGGCTCGGCATCCTCGGACCGAATCTCATTGCCGTGCATTGCGTGCATATGTCGCCATCCGAAATCGAGCTTTACGCCAAGCTTGGCGTCCATGTTGCCCATTGCCCTGCGTCGAACCTGAAACTGGCGAGCGGCATTGCGCCGGTCAACGCGATGTTAAAAGCCGGAGTCAATGTTGGCATCGGCACGGACGGTGCTGCTAGCAATAACCGCCTCGATATGCTGGGCGAAACACGGCTTGCCTCATTGCTGCAAAAGGGCACCACTGGCGATGCCGCCGCCCTGCCCGCCCATCAAAAGCTCGAAATGGCCACCATCAACGCTGCGAAAGCGCTGGGCTGGCAGGACGATATTGGGTCGCTGGTGTCCGGCAAGGCCGCTGACATGACGGCAATCGACTTGTCCTCACTTGAAACGCAACCCGTCTATGATCCGGTATCACATATCTTTCACGCCGCCGGGCGCGAAAACGTCAGCCATGTGTGGGTAAATGGGGAACTGCTGCTGGATAATCGTACTCTTACCCGTCTCGATATCAGCGAGTTGAAAGCAAAAGCTGCTCTCTGGCAGCAGCGTTTTGCGAAAAATTAAATATGAACGCATCCTCTGCGGCAAGCACAACAAACACAACGAGCACGGCAGACTCCACGAACAACAACGTTGATCCGGCAGAGCTCGCCAAATTTGGCGCGCTTGCCGCCCGTTGGTGGGACCCTGACAGTGAATTCAAACCGCTGCACGACATCAATCCTCTGCGCCTGGCGTGGATCAACAAACACGCAGATGTTGCAGGCAAGCGGGTGATAGACATCGGTTGCGGCGGTGGCATTCTCACAGAAAGCATGGCGGCCCTTGGTGCAGATGTGACGGGTATCGATTTATCCGAGAAACCGCTCAAGGTGGCGCAACTGCATCTGCGGGAAAGCGGGCAGAAGGTCGACTACCGCTTGATCTCAGCCGAAGCCATTGCGCAACAGTTACCCGCCCACTTTGATTGCGTGACATGCATGGAAATGCTCGAACACGTTCCTGATCCGCCATCCACCGTGCGTGCCGCAGCGGCATTGGTCAAACCCGGCGGGTGGGTATTTTTTTCCACCTTGAACCGCAATCCGAAGTCGTTTCTGTTCGCCATCATCGGCGCGGAATACGTCTTGAACATGCTACCCAAAGGCACCCACGAATATCGGCGCTTCATCACCCCAGCAGAGCTTGCGGCAATGGCGCGCGATGCAGGCCTGAACGTCGCTGAGCTCACCGGAATGACCTACAATCCGTTTAGCAAAGTCTACGCACTTAACAACGATGTAAGCGTGAATTACATTGTGGCGTGCCGCAAACCTGTCTGAACTACATTCATTGACATCAAAAAACATGGATCGCCGACATTTCCTGTCACTCGCATCAGCCGCACCACTGCTCGGCCTGCCTTGGGCAACTGCAGCGACCGGCCTGCAAACGAGCACTGGCGCGCCTCTCCAGCCATCGCCATTATTGGTGTTGGTGTATCTGAAAGGCGGCAACGACGCGTACAACACGTTCGTTCCGCTCAATGATGCGCGATACCGAAAATTTCGACCCAACATCGCCATCGCCCGCGACCAGCTCATTCCCTTTTCCACCACCCACGGCTTTCATCCAGCATTACAGTCGCTGTTGCCGCTATGGGAAAACAAGGAAATGGCGTTGTTGCAAGGCATCGGCCAGCAAGAAATAACCAATCAGCACTACCGCGACCTTGAGATGCAGTTCACCGCAGCAGGCCCGGAGCAATACTATGAGGATGGCTGGCTCACGCGCGCGCTGCACGCCAACGTCGGCAACCGCAAACTGCGGGCCTCACACCTTGATGCGCTCGCTTTTGGCGACCTCGACATTCGCGAAGCCGATCCGATGGGCCCATTTCGCGGCAACAAAATCATCGTGATCAACATGCAGCATCCGTCTGAATGGCTGATTGAACAAAAGGTCGCCGGTACCCAACATCTGACGAGTGCCCCTGCCCGTGGCCTTGTTGCTGGCTATGCACAAACACAGCGCATCACATTGAAAACATATTTTCCAGCCAATGAATTTGGGGACGCATTAAAAGCAACCGCTCAAATCGCGGCGGCGGGAATGGCGCCACCCGTCGTGCATATCACCCTGACCGCCGCCGATGATGATCAACACCACGCCTTCGACACGCATTGGGACCAACGCACCTATCACGGCCCGACGTTAACGCGGCTAGCCGAAGGCCTTGCAGCATTTCGCAACGCAATGCGCGAAATCGGCCAGTGGGACAACACGCTGTTGGCGACCTATGATGAATTTGGCCGCTGTCCAAAAGAAAACGAAAAACAGGGCACCCATCATGGCTGGGGTTCCACGCATATCGTTCTCGGTGGCAAAGTAAAGGGCGGCCTGCTTGGCCAACCCATGCCGGTCGTCGATGTATTCGCCATTGATGGCCCTCCCCCCGTGATCGACTATCGCGAGCTGTACACGACGATCATCGAACAATGGTGGGGTGGTAATGCGCGAGGCGTATTTGATCGCAGCTTCAAACCGCTCGATCTCCTGCGCTCGTAGCTGATTGCTGGTTCGAGAGATCTTCCGTTGTCCGAACAGCCAGTGAAGGCGGTATTGTTTGATCTCGACGGCACCTTCGCCGACACCGCGCCCGATATGGCGCACGCACTGAATGTCATCCGTAATAATCACGGCCTGGCAGCACTGCCACTTGCCGCAGTCCGGCCCTATGTTTCGCACGGTGCGCGCGGCATGCTCGATGTTGGGTTCGGCATCAGTCCGCAGCAGGAAACATTTATCGCGTTACGCGATGCGTTCTACGATCAATACCAGCGCAACCTCTGCGTTGAGAGCACACTCTTCGACGGTATCGATGAACTTGTCGATACGCTGGAAAAACACAATATCGTGTGGGGTATCGTCACCAACAAGGCCGCACGTTTTGCAATGCCTATCACTGACGCGCTCGGTGTCGGCAAACGCGCCGCCTGCATTGTCTGTGGCGATACCACAGCGCATACCAAACCACACCCTGCCCCATTGCTGCACGCCGCCAAATTAATCGGCATTGCGCCCGGCGATACGCTCTATGTTGGTGACGACGCGCGTGACATTCAGGCCGCCCACGCCGCAGGCATGCGTGGTGTTGTGGCCGCATACGGCTATATTGGCATCGATACCGAACCCAGTTGCTGGGGTGCTGAATTCTCAATTGCTGCGCCGTCAGAACTCTGGCCATTGCTTTGCGACTAAGATATTGCGTAAACCAAACTAAATTGGCGACACATCGTTACAAACGGCAATGCCAATGCAAGTATCCTGCGCATATCGTAAAAACTTCACCATAAACCCAGTAAAACCGTGCGAACCGAACGCCAAAATTCCAGTGCGCCCTCTGACGGCGCGATCAAAGACTCGTTAAATATCGGCGGGCAGCCGTTTCGTGTCCTCATTATCGAAGACGACGTTGAACTCGCGCGTCTGACCGCTGAATATCTTCAAAACCGTGGTCTGCGCGTCGATGTGGAGCATCGTGGTGACCGCGCACTGGCGCGCATTGAAAATGAACGACCGCAGGTAATCGTGCTCGATGTCATGTTGCCGGGCATGGATGGTTTTGAAATCTGCCGCCGGTTGCGCGCGCGCGGCTCCGATGTGCCCATCATCATGCTCACCGCCCGTGATGAAGATATTGATCAGGTGCTGGGTCTGGAAATTGGCGCTGACGATTACCTTGCCAAACCAGTGCAACCGCGCGTCTTGCTGGCGCATATCAAAGCCATCCTGCGGCGCGCGACCACAAACGCGCCGCCTGACGGCGACACCTCATCATTGCAGTTCGGCCGATTGCGCATCAGCAAAGTATCGCGCGATGTAAAAATCGGCAGCGACACCATCGACCTCACCACCGCTGAATTTGACCTCCTCTGGCTGCTCGCCAGCAATGCCGGTCGCGTGTTGCCGCGAAATGAAATCCTGAAAGCGTTGCGCGGGCTCGATTACGACGGCGTGGACCGATCCATCGATTCGCGCATCTCGCGGCTGCGTCGCAAGCTTGGCGATGGTGCCACTGCCTCGGCGCATGTCAAAACAGTGCGCCCACACGGCTATTTGTTTAGCCCGGCTGATTGGTAGATCGCGAACGCCATGGGTAAGCTATTTGTCAAGCTGTGGGTCTTTATCCTGCTCACGTCGCTAACGTCGTTTCTGGTTCAGCAGCAGATATTTGAGTGGACCTCCAAGGAAGCCGAAACCAGTTACCGCAGCGAGCGTATTCGTCGCACCTTCATGTTCGTCGAGGAGGCGCTGCGCCCTTACCCGCAAGCGGAATGGCCGACGCGCTTTGATGCCTTGGCCCAGCGCATGGGCTCCCCGGCGCGTTTGATCACCATCGATACCCTGTTGACCACCGGCGAAGTCGATGCCGGCACCGTCGAAAAACTTCGTTCTCACGAATTCCATCTTCAGCCGTTGGCTAAAGATGTCGGCGTGAATATGTATCGCACCGTGCTGGAATCGCAGTACGTCGCCGCGTTGCAAGTCGCGGCACCACCACAGCCAAAAATATTTGGCGTTTTCTCGCCGTTGGCGATGACCTGGATTGTTGAGTCCTCTCTTTATGCGCTGGCAATTTTGCTCTGGCTGCGATTGTTCTGGCGCGATTTACGCAAGCTCGCGGGTGCGGCCGAGCGCATCGGCGAAGGCGTGTTTCAAGGCAATCTGGAAATACGCAATGGCTCAGCACTCAAACCGCTCGCCGACTCATTCAACCGCATGACGGCCCGCATCGGCTCGCTCATGCGCTCCCACAAGGACCTCACCAACGCTGTTTCCCACGAACTGAAAACACCGCTGTCGCGATTGCGATTCGCGCTCACATTGATTCCCGATGCTGCAAGCACCACCGAACGCGACCGGCTGCTAAAGAAAATGCACTACGACATCGACGAACTCGATGCGCTGGTTCAGGAAATGCTGCTGTACTCGAAACTTGATCGCGACACACCTGAGATTGCCATGCAGCCGGTGTCCGTAGAAAGCTGGCTCCCGAATGCGGTTGATGATGAAATTGAAGCCGCTGAAGCACGCGACCTGCATATTCCAGTAGCCGTGGTGATGAATGTGCTCGATGCCCCATGCGAGCCGCGTTACATGGCGCGCGCTGTGCGCAATCTCGTGCGCAACGCACTGAGATTCGCAAAAAAGCGCGTGGAAGTTTCGGTCGTGCATGAGCACAATCAATTTGTGATCCACGTTGACGATGACGGCCCCGGCATCCCGGAGGCCGATCACGCGCGCCTGTTCGTACCTTTCGCCCGAACCGACGAAAGCCGCAGCCGTCTCGATAACGACGGTGGCGGCACGGGGCTGGGATTAGCCATCGTGCAGCGCATCGCCGAATGGCACGGCGGTCGCGCCAGCATCGCCACCTCACCGTTGGGCGGCACGCGCATCAGCATCGTCTGGGCCGGTATCGCCCAGCTAAAGTTGGCGCAACCGCCCGCAGCGACAGCCGCCATCTGAAACGCGCCGGGCTTGGAAACGACGGCCTCGCCCCCACATTAAGGGTAGAATCAACATATCGAATTCGGGGCCGACCTGGTTTCGACGTGGGCTACAAAGCAGAACCGTGCATACCGAGGGGTGGTCACCTCGTAAATACAACCGCAAACCAATAGTCGCAAACGACGAAAACTACGCTCTAGCTGCTTAAACCCAGCTGGACTCTGCACCGGTGGGCCTCAACGCCGGGTGTAGCAATACACAGCAGAGTCATTAACGAGGATCGCTTCGCATCGGGTCACTTGGTGTGAGGTTAAATTAAGGTGGCTCGCTCCTCACAAGCTTGCCCGTTGGCGTGTGAGAGGTCAGAATCAAATACCGGGATCTAAGTATGTAGAGCGGCCTGTAGAGGGCTTGCGGACGCGGGTTCGATTCCCGCCGGCTCCACCAACAAGTAAAAACGCCCCCTCGCGGGGCGTTTTTATTTGTTGATTCCGCCGGCGGGAATCGAATCCGTGGCCGGAACGGTGAGCGCGGGAATTCGCAACGCATGCGTTGCGCCGCTGCGAACGGCGAGCGCCTATCGGCGCGAGACTCTTCGGGGGAGTTTTTTCGGGAATTCGTTGAAGCGCCTGAGCGCTTCAACGCCGTAAAAACCGGCTCGCCTCCGCGCGGGCCGTGACCGACGTGGTGGCTTTTTCGGCTACGCCGAAAAAGGATTCCGCCCGGCTCCCCCAAAAAGACCGGAAAGGCACGCTATCGATGCAAAGGTGAACGCCAGTGTCCAATTAGTAAATAAAATTCCCGTTCGGGATATTTTGTATAGGAATTGGCTCAAAATGGACATTATTTCCCGATCAGGAAATTTATATTGCATTTTGGCGATTTGATGGCGATAATTTCCCGAACAGGAAAGTTTCATGACGATCACCATTGATACCCCCCGCTCACTCGGCCAAGCCGCGCGCGCCGCACGCAAGCAGCTTGGCCTTACTCAGCCGCAGTTGGCATTGGCGGCCGGCGTAGGCGTGCGCTTCATCGTCGACATGGAAGCCGGCAAGCCTACCCTGCGCCTGGAAAATGTTCTCCGTGTGCTGCACGCGCTCGGCGCGAAGTTGAACGTGGACGGACTGCCATCGGCCGAGAAGGCGACATAGCATGCCCAAGCAGCTAGAGGTCTGGTTATTGGGGAAACACATCGGCACACTGGAGCAGGTCGAGGGGCGATTGAGCTTTTCCTACGCAACGGATTGGCTCCATAAGAACACAATAAAAGACGGCAGCGGCGGCGACACGATCCCGCTATCGAAATCACTCCCTCTCAGAGCTGAGCCGTTCGATGATCGCGCCGCCCGCCCTTACTTTGCGGGGCTACTGCCCGAGGGTGCCAAGCTCAACCTGATCGCTCGGGCGCTGCACGTTTCCCGCAAAAACGACTTTGGTTTGCTCGATGGCATTGGCGGCGAATGTGCCGGTGCCGCGACCTTGCTGGAGCCAGGCCAGAAACCAGACGCGCCCGATTCGATTAGTCAGGTGCGCTGGCTTGATGGCGCGCAACTACTGCGCCTTCTCGAAGAGATGCCAAAACGACCCATGCTCGCCGGCGAAGACGGGATTCGCCTGTCGCTGGCCGGTGCGCAGGATAAATTACCTGTTGTTGCTGAACTCAACCGGATCGGTGTGCCGCTAAAAGGTACGCCAAGCTCTCACATCATCAAGCCTCCCATTGCAGGGGTGGAGGGCAGCGTCTTCAATGAGGGCTTCTGCATGTGCCTGGCTGCAGCGCTCAAACTTGATGTTGCCAGAGCCAGCATCCATGGGATTGGTGATCAACGCTTCTTGCTTGTTGAACGATATGATCGACAGCTAACCAAGCAAAACAAAGATGGAGATACACAACTTCAACGGCTACATCAGGAGGATTTTTGTCAGGCCCTTGGCGTGGCCCCTGAAACAAAATACCAAAACGAAGGTGGCCCCGATCTCACGCAAGCCTTCGATCTGGTGCGCCGCGCAACACGACCCAGCGCACCGAACACATTGAGGCTGCTCGACTTCGTGGTATTCAACGCACTCATAGGCAACCACGATGCGCACGCAAAGAATTTCTCGCTGCTGTACACCCCGCAAGGTGCCGTTCTCGCGCCAATGTACGATGCCTTGTCCACAGCGGTATATCCCGAACTGAGCGACAAGATGGCCATGAAGATTGGCAGCAAGTACAGGTTTGCCGACGTGCAAGCGCGGCACTGGGAACAGTTCGCCCTTGCTGCCGCCCTGTCACCCGCACAGGTCAAAAAACGCATTCTGGATATCGCCAAACGCCTGCCAAATTTAGCCCGCACAACGCATGCGACGATGGACGCAGAAGGCAACAGCCATGCCATTCTCGGAAAGATCGTCGCGCTGATCGAAAAGCGTTGTGCACTCACCGTCCGCCGCTTAACCGCAGCCAACGTAGACGACGGTTTGCTGACGACACGGTTATGAACAATGCCAAACGAGCGCCATGCAGGGCGCGAGGATGGAGGCAGGGTTTCGATAAGCATTGCTTGCCGCTGTCGCAATCGGAGTACGATGCAGCGACCGACTTGGGGGCTTTTCCGGCAAAGCCGAAAAAGGATTCCCGCTCCACCCACTGACAAAAAGCAAAACCCCAGCACCCGCGAGCCTCCTGGCAAGAAAGCGCCTCAAACCCCGCACCAGTGCTAGTGTCAAAAATTTCCGCAACCCAATAGCAAAACAAATCTACTCGTCCACACCTCCGCATAGATATACATTCAACAAAACGTATACCCACGGAAACCACTATGCAAGTATCCAAATGGGGCGATAGCCTGGCCATCCGCCTCTCGCCGACTTCAAGTTCGAGCGCGACGAAGACAATAGCCGTGGCTAAGATTTTTATCGACGGCAACGTCATCCTTTACCTGCTATCGAAAGACGCAAAAAAAGCAGATGCTACCGAAGCAGTTTTACGCGCTGGCGGCGCAATTACCGTGCAAGTACTAAATGAAATTGCGAATGTGGCGCTGAAGAAACTTTGACATTGGCGAATCTTGTGTATTTCGAGAAAGCGCAACTACCACAGCCGCTCGCGAATCGCCTCATTCGTCTCGCCGCTTTCCAGAATCCTGAATTTTACAAAGCACAAGCGATGCGCTCCCCGGTTTGGGACAAGCCGCGAGTGATTGGCTGCGCTGAAAATTTCCCAGTTCACATCGGATTGCCGCGCGGCTGTCTGGGTTCAGCCAAAGCGCTGCTAGCGTCAGCGGAAGCCCCCCGGCTCTGCCTGAGAGGCAGTAGAAGTTTGACAGTTACGGGAGTCCATCGGAGAAAACTTCAAAGCATGAACCGCCAAAGCACACTCAAAGGAGTTTCACGATGGACAAGGTCGAGAGCCTAGGTTAAATGAAGTGGGAGTGCAAATATCACGTTGATTTTATTCCGAAGTGTCGTCGAAAGACGCTATATGGAGATTTGAGGCGATACCTTGGTGAAGTGTTTCGCGAGTTGGCAAGGCAAAAGGAAAGCCGGGTCGAAGAAGGTCACCTGATGCCGGATCATGTGCACATGCTGTTGGCGATTCCGCCGAAATATCCGGTATCGCAGGTGGTGGGATATATCAAGGGAAAGAGCGCGATCCATCTCGCAAGGGTATATGGCAAGCGGAAACGAAACTTCGTCGGGCAGCATTTCTGGGCGAGGGGATATTTCGTTTCCACGGTGGGTCGGGATGAGCAGATGATTCGCGAGTACATGCGTACCCAAGAGAAGGTGGACGAACGAATGGGGCAGCAGACACTTTGGCAATGAGCGGCCACCGTCAATGTGGCTCATGAAATACGGGGCCGCGTTAGCGACCCCGCCAAGCCGCTTTGAGCGGCTCACAACCTAAAGCCCCGGCTTTGTCGGGGTATATTTACCGGCGAGGATTATTCCGTTACCGGAATACCTCATAGTGTTTTCAAGGATTCTCCTTCGCTGCCTGCCCTGCGTTCAGCACACTGGTGTTCATGTTGATTGATTGATTGATTGATTGATTGATCGTTCTTTCTTACTGACTGGTTTTAACTTTAGCCGTCGGCGCGGGCACGGCCTGACCGATAGCCCGGATCACTTCGTTCTTATTGTCTTTGACGCAGGGTTTAACGAACTGGGGCGATGAGCTTGACGGTGCACCTCTGCGCGCTGAGGATAGGTGCCCGGTGGTACGAGCTGGCACAGGCTTCCATGCCAATCAGCCATGGTAGTTTCTTGAAGCAGGTCGTCATCTCGCTGCGCCGCAGCCGTCGGCGCACCACCGTCCCGCCGCCGCTACCAACACCATGAACCTGAAACAACCCCTCTGCCAAATCAACACAAACACGGGTAACTTTCATTTCGGACCCCTCTCTTCTCTATCGACTGGTTTGTGAATCTTCCCAGTCTGGCACTTCGATGCCGTTTCGGGTGGGAGGAGTCCATCCCATTGTTCTACGTGTTTTTTTGCTATAAAACGTCTCTGCGTTCAATCACTTAAATTCGCGCGATGAAACGCAAGGTGATCCGCCATAAACGTGGAAATAAAGTAGTAGCCGTGGTCGTAACCCGGCTGGTGACGCAACGTGAGCAGCTGGCCGGCTTCTGCGCAAGCGGCTTCGAACAATTCAGGTCTTAATTGCTGTTGCGCGAGAAATTTATCGCTTAAACCCTGATCAATCAGGACACCCTTGGGAAATGGCGCGCGACGTTTCCGCATCAGCTCGCTCGCATCGTGTTCCACCCAGCCTTGCCGATCCGCACCCAGATATTTGCTAAATGCATTTTCACCCCACGCACAGTGCGTCGGCGCACTGATGGGCGCGAACGCCGATACCGAGCGGTAAATATCCGGATGCCGTAGCGCCAGCGTCAATGCGCCGTGACCGCCCATCGAATGGCCGAAGATGCCGATGCGGCCGACGCGCGCAGGAAACTTATCCAGAATCAATTCACGCAATTCTTGAACGACCCAAGTCTCCATCCGGAAATGTTTGCTCCATGGTGCAGCAGTGGCATCGAGGTAAAAACCCGCGCCGTGGCCAAAATCCCAATCCTTGTCAGCGCCGTCGATATTGGTATTGCGCGGACTGGTATCGGTCGCCACCAGCATCAAGCCGCATTCAGCGGCAAGGCGCTGCGCACCTGCTTTGATCATGAATGTTTCTTCGGTACAAGTCAGGCCAGCCAAAAAAAACAGCACTGGCACCGGGCCAAGCTTGGCCTGCGGCGGCTGATAAACCGAAAACCGCATCGGCAAACCGATAGTGGCTGATTGGTGCGAATAAAAACCCTGCACGCCACCGAAACAGGCGTGCTCACTAACTGTTTCCAGCATTAGTAAATCACCACCGAACGAATCGATTCGCCGCTTTTCATCAACGCAAAACCATCATTGATTTTTTCGAGCGGCAATCGGTGTGTGATCAGATCATCGATATTGATTTTGCCCTCCATATACCAATCGACAATCTTTGGCACGTCGGTACGCCCGCGCGCGCCACCGAACGCCGAGCCTTCCCATTTACGGCCCGTCACCAATTGAAACGGGCGCGTACTGATTTCCGCACCCGCCTCTGCCACGCCGATGATGATTGATCGCCCCCAACCCTTGTGGCAACACTCGAGCGCCTGCCGCATGGTCTTGGTGCTGCCAATACATTCAAAGCTATAGTCCGCGCCGCCATCGGTGAGCTGGACAATGGCATCGACCACGTTCTCGACTTCTTTGGGATTGATGAAATGCGTCATGCCGAATTTTCGTGCGAGTGCTTCGCGCGCAGGGTTCAAATCGACACCGATAATCTTGTCCGCGCCAACCATTTTTGCGCCCTGAATCACGTTCAGCCCGATACCGCCAAGACCGAACACGACGACATTCGCACCCGCTTCTACTTTGGCTGAAAAAATAACAGCGCCGACTCCAGTGGTGACGCCGCAGCCGATATAGCAAACCTTGTCGAACGGCGCATCTTTGCGGATTTTGGCGAGTGCGATTTCCGGCACCACGATGTAATTTGAAAACGTGGACGTGCCCATGTAATGAAAGATCGGTTTGCCGTCGATGGAAAAACGGCTGGTCGCGTCGGGCATCAGGCCCTTGCCTTGTGTGGCACGAATCGATTGGCAGAGATTGGTTTTACGCGACAGGCAGAATTTGCACTGGCGGCATTCCGGCGTGTACAGCGGAATGACGTGGTCATCTTTTTTCAAACTGCTCACACCCGGGCCCACGTCCACCACCACGCCCGCGCCCTCGTGGCCAAGTATCGACGGGAAAATGCCTTCGGGATCGGCACCGGAAAGTGTGTAGTAATCGGTATGGCAAATACCGGTCGCCTTGATTTCCACCAGCACTTCACCGGCGCGCGGCCCCTGCAGATCCACTTCTTCAATCGTTAATGGGTCGCCCGCTTTCCAGGCGATGGCAGCTTTTGTTTTCATGATTCTCACCCGTTGGGAGTTAAAAGATTTTGCGGCGAAGGCCTTGCGCGCGCGGGACCGCCTATTTGGTGCCAGCCTCATCACTAATGACGTCGGCACCTTTCGGCGGTACGAAAATAAATTCCTTATTCTCGAATTTTGGATTTCGCTCAAACGTGGCAAAATTGAGCCGTGTAAGATTACCGAACGCATCATTTATTTCCATCGCCGCCAGTTGCCCTTTGGCAAAACCAACGCGGAATTTATCGATGCCGGCGTCTTTCTGCCGGGGGATCGCATCCAACCAGCTTATGCCATCTTTTTCACCGGCTGCGACCAACGTGAATGCGTTATCAATATCATTTTTGCCTGACAGCAACGCGGCAGGCGTGCTTGAGAATGCCTGCTCCAATTTTCTAACGGTGACTTGATTGAGGTCCTGGTCAAAAAACGAAACTTTTTTGCCATCACCGACGATCACCTGCGCCGGTTTTTCGTATTGGAAACGAAACTTGCCTGGGCGCACAAACGTGAGTGTGCCATTGGTGCGCTGGGTGGCCTTGCCTTTGGTGTCAAATACCACTTGTTCAAATTTGGCGCGGCCCGATTGTGTGGTCGACGTGAAAGTCTGGAAATCGGCGAGCGCATTGGCAAACGATGACAGCGAAAACATCGCAACCGTCATTCCCGCCAAAACGGAGATCACGGTTTTAAGCTGGCGAAAATTGCGAACAAGATTGAAATTCATATTCCTCAACTACCTCTCAACTACCTTCAACATTCCGATTTGGCGCAAGAATGTCGCGATTGCCATTCGACTGCATTGTCGATACCAACCCGGCTTTTTCCATATCTTCCAACAGCCTTGCCGCACGGTTATAACCAATGCGCAAATGGCGCTGCACCAGGGAAATCGAAGCGCGCTTGTTTTGCAGCACGACCTGCACCGCCTGATCGTAAAGCACGTCCTTTTCACCACCACCGCCTCCACTGCCCCCACCATTACCACCCTCACCCATGCCGTCCAACATCGCTTCTTCCGGCGCATCGAGAATACCGTCAATGTATTGCGGGTCGCCCTGTTTTTTCAGGTATTCGACCACGCGATGCACTTCTGCATCTCCCACAAACGCACCATGCACACGTTGCGGCATACCCGAGCCCGGCGGCAGGTAGAGCATGTCACCCATGCCTAACAACGCCTCAGCACCCTGCTGATCAAGAATGGTGCGTGAATCAATTTTGGACGAGACCTGAAACGCCACACGCGTCGGAACGTTCGCCTTAATGAGACCGGTAATGACATCAACGCTTGGACGCTGCGTGGCGAGGACAAGGTGGATGCCGGATGCCCGCGCTTTTTGTGCAAGCCGCGCGATTAGTTCCTCCACTTTCTTGCCCACCACCATCATCATGTCGGCCAATTCATCGATCACCACCACGACCAGCGGCAACGGCTCCAACGGCTCCGGCGCGTCAGGCGTGAGCGAGAACGGATGTGGCAGCGGCGTGCCTTTTTCTTTGGCGTCACGCACCTTTGTGTTGTATCCGGCGAGATTGCGTACCCCCACGGCGCTCATGAGTTTGTAACGCCTGTCCATCTCGGCCACACACCAGTTCAGCGCATAAGCGGCGTGCCTCATGTCCGTCACGACAGGCGCAAGCAAATGCGGGATGCTTTCGTAAACTGAAAGCTCAAGCATCTTCGGGTCGATCAGAATCAGCCGTACTTCGTTCGCGGTGGCCTTGTAGAGCAACGACAAAATCATCGCGTTGATTGCCACCGACTTACCCGACCCAGTGGTACCTGCCACCAGCACATGCGGCATTTTTGCCAAATCCGTGACCACAGGACGACCCGCGATGTCTTTGCCCATCGCAATGGCAAGCTTGGAATTCATGTCGCCATACACGGTCGAGCCCAGAATTTCCGACAACCGCACGATCTCCCGCTTCGGATTTGGAATTTCCAGCCCCATGTGCGAAGTGCCAGGGATGGTTTCGACGACGCGAATCGAGGTCACCGAAAGTGCCCTTGCGAGATCGCGCGAAAGATTCACAATCTGCGAGCCTTTAACACCAACCGCAGGCTCGATTTCATAGCGCGTGATCACCGGCCCCGGATGTGCGGCCACTACTTTGGCCAACACATTGAAATCCATCAACTTGCGCTCAATAAGCCGCGAGGTAAATTCAAGCGTTTCATTGGTGGGCCGCTCGATGCTGGCGTCGGGTGGATCGAGCAGCGAAATCGGTGGCAGCGGCGAATCAGGCAAATCCGAAAACAACGGTGCCTGCTTTTCTTTTTTCATGCGGTCTGATTGCGGAATCTCGGTGACGGTCGGCTCGATGCGAATCGGCGGATGGTCTTCGATCATCCGTTTCATCTCCACCACTTTTTCGTCACGCTCCACAACCGCCTGGTCGCCGACTTCGCGGTCGCGACGCGCTTCAAGCTTGCCTCTGACCACAAAGAACAGCCACTCAACACCAGCGCCTATCTTCTCAGAAAGTTTGATCCATGAAAGGCCGCTGAAAATACTCAACGCACCAGCGCAGATCGCGAGCAGCAGAACAGTGCCGCCAACGAAGCCCAATCCTGTTTCAACGCCGTCAGACAAAAGGCCACCGATCACACCGCCGGCACCGTTGGGCAAGGCACTTTTTAGCGAATAAAGGCGCAGCGCCTCTAGCGTGCTTGACGCAATCAGCAGAATACAAAAACCACTGAGCGCAATGGCGAGATTGCGACGATCAAATACGCTCCATGTTTCGACGCGGCGAAATAGCCGCATCACCGCAAACGCGGCCAGGGCGACCCACCACCAAGCGGACAGCCCAAAGAGGCCAAAGAAAAAATCGGAGAGCCAGGCACCGGTGGCGCCGCCCTTGTTCAGAACTGCGCCGCCTTTGCCGCTGAAAAAATAACCGGGATCGCTGGCGTTGTGCGTGGCGAATATCAGCACCAGATAAAAAGCCAGCGCCAAAAATACAATCCAGCCAGCTTCGCGCATGAGGCGCGACAGACGCGTCGATTGCGGCGTATCCGCACGCGGGGGCGGTGCGGTGGGATCAAAAATATCGTCTACGTTTCTTGCGCTCATTGAGCGCGATTATAGCCGCTGAAAGCCGCACACCTGAGGGTGCAATCAAAACGAAGGTGGCAACTTTTGGTCGTGGATGGTGATGGTTTTGGACTCAACGGAAATATACCCCCGATCCGACAGGTCTTTAAGGATGCGATTCACCATTTCACGCGATGCGCCAACCATATTGGCAATATCCTGCTGGGAAAGCTTTTCACCGACCACGAGCTTGCCGTTATTGACAATTGCCAGCTCCAGTAGGGTGTTGGCGACCCGTCCGTAGACATCCATCAGCGCCAGTGTGGATATTTTGCGATCCGCATCGCGCAGCCGTTTGGCCAGCGCCTGCATGACAATGGCCGCAATACGCGGTGCTTTCTCGATGCAGATCTCAAAAGCATGATGCGAAAGAATGCGAAACGTTGATGATTCAAGCGTCGACACCGAAGCCGAGCGGGGTTGCTTGTCGATCAACGCCATTTCACCGAAAAAATCGCCGGGACCGAGAATTTTCAGGATGATCTCGCGACCGTCCTCGTCGCCGATAAACACCTTCACGCGGCCACTTTCGATCAGGTAAAGCGAATCGCCTTCCTGCCCTTCGGTGAACATGACGGTGCCTTTGGGCACGGGTTTCTCAACGGCAAGATTGCCCAGCAATGCCAGATCGGCATCACTCAAATCTTTGAACAACGGTATTGATCGCAACATGCTGCCTCCGGTCAACAGTTTCGTCTGCCATCCATGGGTCTGACTCACCCCTGCTGATTTATTTTTCCTTAGTTTCTCACGTTTGCGGGCGCAGGATTCATGCTGTGTGTTGAGCGTGTTTCGTAATGGTCGCCTGATTGCTTTTTGCAATAAGTTCCTCATATAGCTTCTCGTGAACAAGAGTAATTCAATTGCTCAGTTAAAATACATTATCAACCACGCATTCAGACAGAAAGCCCCAGCATGTCCATGCCTAATATGCATCACCGCCTGATTATTTTAGGCTCCGGCCCCGCAGGTTATACGGCAGCCATCTACGCGGCACGCGCCAATTTGAAGCCCGTGCTGATCACCGGCATCGCTCAGGGCGGCCAGCTAATGACCACCACCGAGGTCGAAAATTGGCCCGCCGACATCGAAGGCCTGCAAGGTCCTGACCTGATGGAACGCTTCCTGAAGCACGCTGAACGGTTCGATACCTCGATCATTTTTGACCACATCAACACCGTCGACTTTAAGCAGCGACCGCTGGTGTTGACTGGCGACTCCGGCACTTACACTTGCGACGCATTGATTATCGCCACCGGCGCTTCCGCTCAATATCTGGGATTGCCCTCGGAGGAAGCATTCATGGGCAAAGGCGTGTCCGGCTGCGCGACATGCGATGGTTTTTTCTACAAAGGTCAGGATGTGTGCGTGGTGGGCGGTGGCAACACGGCGGTGGAAGAAGCGCTATACCTATCCAATATCGCCAAGCACGTGACGGTGGTACACCGCCGCGATAAATTTCGCTCGGAAAAAATCCTGCAAGACCGGCTGTTCGCGAAAGCTAAAGAAGGCAAAGTCACCATTCTCTGGAATCACACACTCGATGAAGTGCTGGGCGATAAAACCGGCGTGACCGGCGTTCGCCTCAAATCCACCGCCGATGGCGCGACCCGCGATCTGGTCGTCAACGGCTGCTTTATCGCCATCGGCCATAAACCCAACACCGATATTTTTGCGGGTCAACTTGAGATGGTGAACGGCTACATCGTGACGCAAACCGGCCTCAAGGGAAATGCCACCGCGACTTCCGTGCCGGGCGTATTTGCAGCGGGCGACGTGCAGGACCATGTTTATCGGCAAGCCGTGACGAGTGCTGGTACCGGCTGCATGGCGGCGCTGGATGCGGACAAGTATCTCGAAGCGCTGTCGTAAATCGCTGCTATATTTTTTGCTAAACACTAGCACTGGCGCGCTTTTCAGCGGCATAATGGCCTGAGATGCCCGCCAATGCTAGTGTTTGGCATTTTTAACTCATATTGAGCCGCGATGGCTGACCCGCCCAACAACGACAAGGATTTGTTCCGCGCCGAAATGGCCGACGATGGCGTCGTGCCGTTGGTCGCACCAGCGCGCGCAGCGTTATCAAAGCCGCGTCCGAAACCGATTCCGTTCAAACGCATCGAAGACGACCTCGCGATACCTGCCGAGATGATGAAAGACACTTCCGGCTGGGACGCCGATATTGAGAACGGCGACCTCATCACCTTCCTGCGCAAAGGCCTGCCCACGGACGTGCTGCGCAAATTGAAGCGCGGGCAATGGATTGTGCAGGCTTTGCTTGATTTGCACGGGCTCAGCACCGTTAATGCCCGCAGCGAGCTGGCGCGCTTTCTTGGCCATGCGCGCCACAGCGGCATACGCTGCGTGCAAATCGTCCACGGCAAGGGAACGCGCTCGCCCAACAACATCGCGCTCATTCGCAACAAGGTCAGGCACTCCCTCTCGCAACGCGACGAAGTGCTCGCCTTTTGCGATGCCGCGCCTGCTGACGGTGGCTCGGGTGCTGTGGTCGTGCTGCTGAAGGCGAGCTAGCAGTTTGATGAAAAACTACTGCGCGGGCCGATTTCGTGCCTCCGGTGCTCAAAGTACACCGGGTACATTTCCGCTCCTCGACACGAACTCGTCCCGCTCGCTACGTTTTTCAACAAACTGCGGGGGATTCACAGCGCACAGCCCAATACCGCAATCGCGGCACGCCCAAGGGCATTTCTATACGAATGCTTTGGGGTAAACTTGACTTCGTAGTGCACTAGATGGAGGCTGGATGGGAGTCCAGTGACCAGATTTGAGCAACGCGGCGGGTGAACCGGTTATTGCGTGAACAATCAATGTTGCGCACCAAAACAGAGAAGCGGACCCAACGATGGAAAAAATTACAGCCCTCTGGACAAAGTATTTTTCGTCCATCAATGCACTCATCCGCGCGGGCCTCGGCATTGGCATTGTGCTGTTATTTGTGTTGTATTACACCGCGCTCGATAGCAGAGGCATATTGTCGTTTTTCCAGCGTCTTGAGCTTCAGGCCTACGATGCGCGACTGCTGTCGACGATGCCGGAAAAAATGGACCCACGGGTGGTCATTTTTGACATCGATGAAAAGAGTATTGCCGCGGAAGGCCGCTGGCCTTGGGGACGAGACAAATTATCGATGCTGGTCAAGCAGGCGTTTGATAACTACAAGGTAAAAGTAATCGGCTTCGACGTTTTTTTTGCGGAAGCCGACACCAGTTCCGGGCTTGCCAATCTGGAAATTCTGGGGCAAACATCGTTCAAGTCGAATGCAGAATTTCAGGAAAAACTGACCGAGTTGCGCCCGTCTCTGGACTTCGATGCGCAATTCGCCGACACCATCAAAAAATATCCGGTGGTACTTTCGTTTGCAGGCAACAACGAGCGCGCGGGACTGCAAAAACTCGAACTCGGTGTGCTTCCGCCTCCCGCCTTTCTGGAGACAACGTTCAACGGGCGTCCGCCAGCATCGGCCGAAATTGACGGCTTCAGTGGCAATCTGAAAACGCTGCAAAATGCCGCCTCGGCAACCGGCCATATTTTGCCGCAGATCGATTTTGATGGCGTGGTTCGACGCCTGCCCCTGTTCGTCAAGTTCAAAGGCGGCTACTACGAATCATTGTCGCTTGCGGTGTACCGCGCTTATCTGGATAACGAGCCGATCAAGGTCGTGATGCGGGAAGACGAAGGTGACAATCGCAAAAGAATAAAACACGTTGAATTGCGCAACACCACGATTCCACTCGACGACGATGGTTCTTCGCTGATTCCGTTCCGGGGCAAGAGCCCCATGTACCGCTACATCTCGGCGACCGATGTGATCCGCGGCAATTTAACCAAAGGCGAGCTCGATGGAAAAATCGTGCTCGTGGGCACATCCGCGCAGGGGCTGTTCGACTTGCGGAGTTCACCCGTCGGTGAGGTTTATCCGGGTGTGGAAACACACGCCAATATGTTGTCTGGCTATCTGGACAACAATCTGAAACGTAAGCCTTACTACGAAACCGCAATCAAGGCGCTGACGATTTTATTGATCGGCCTGCCACTGGCCATCGCGCTGGTAAAGATGAATCCAGTCGTGGCCACTGCCACGGTGCTGGTCACGATGGCGTTTGTGACAGCATTCAATTTTTATTGGTGGTCGCAGGGATATGTATTGCCGCTGGCGATGCCGTTGTTGCTCATCGGCACGCTTTACCTGCTGAACATGGCGTACGGATTTTTTATTGAAGCGCGATCCCGCCGACAAATTACCGGCATCTTCGGCACCTATGTGCCGAAAGAACTCGTGGATGAAATGGCCAAGGATCCCGGCACATACACCACCAAAGGTGAAAGCCGTGATATGACCGTTTTGTTTTCAGACGTGCGTAATTTCACGACTATCTCCGAAGGGTTGGCACCAACCGAATTAACGGCGATGATGAATGCGTACCTCACGCACATGACCGAAACGATTCAGCAGGATCGCGGCACGATCGATAAATACATCGGTGACGCGATCATGGCCTTCTGGGGCGCGCCACTGCGCGATGAAAAGCACGCCGAGCATGCGCTACATTCAGCGCTGGTCATGCAAAAGCAGGTGAAGGAAATCGGCCCTGAATTCGTCAAGCGCGGCTGGCCAAAGCTGGAAATCGGCGTCGGACTCAATTGCGGCATGATGAACGTCGGCGACATGGGCTCAACTTTCCGCCGTGCATATACGGTGCTGGGCGATGCGGTAAATCTGGCGGCGCGGCTTGAAGGTCTGACCAAGGAATACGGGGTGGGTATTCTCGTGTCGGAAAATATCGTGAATGCCGTGCCAGGCGTGATCTATCGCGAACTGGATCGGGTACGCGTCAAGGGCAAACTGGAACCGATTTCAATTTATGAACCTATCGGTGAAAAAGACGAAGTGGCCAATCAGATGCTCGATGAGATTGATCGCTTCCATCGCGCGCTGGATCGGTTTCGTGAGCAGCGTTGGGATGATGCAGAGGCCGTATTGACCAAGCTGCTCGAAGCTGACCCGAAGCGAAAGGTCTACCGTGTGTACATGGATCGGATCGCCGCACTGCGCGCAAAACCGCCGGGGGCAAACTGGGATGGGGTGTTCACGTTTACGACCAAGTAATGCCAGCCCCGGCCAGATAAGCCAGATGCACCAATAAATGATCGCCTACCCCCACGAAACACCGCCCGCAGCGGGTGAATCCATTCTTGTCGCGCCCGGCATTTACTGGATTCGCATGCCGCTGCCGTTCGCGCTCAATCACATCAATCTGTGGCTGCTCGAGGACACCGATGAAAACGGCGCGCGCTGCTGGACGATTGTCGATACCGGTTATGGCATCGCTGCCACACGGG
>JAYURJ010000186.1:0-3572 GCA_043756275.1 Betaproteobacteria bacterium
TGGTTGATGGAAAACTTGCCGTTGTTGATAAAGCGCGTTTTTGTATTGGTGGTGATGAGGCCGTCGTTGGCGCGCGAGGTGTAGGTTGAACTGCCGCCGACGACTAGCTCATTCACGACATTCTTGACGCTACTGATGCCGCGAATTGCCTCACCAACTTCCTGTTTCATCTGCTCCGTCGCGACTTCACCGGTAAGCAGTACCGTCAGGTTGAAACTGGTGACATTCACATGACTATCCTTGAATCGCTCGACGATGCGGCCACGGGCTTTCCATTCAATATTTTCGTCTTCGACATACACACCGGTCGAGCGGCGGTCATCAACCAACAATACTGCCGCACCAATACCGGTAGCCGCGAGCGGGAAACATCCTTGCAGTAAAAGTGCGGACGCTGAAATAAACAGCACGGCTAAAATTTTTAACGGCGGACGCATTATATTTCTCCAAACATAAGGTTATCGATGGCATCGCAAAGACAGTGCAACATCAATAAATGCACCTCCTGAATGCGTGTGGTGACTTGCGAATCAACGTTGAGCAGCACGTCGCCGGTATGCATCAGGCTGGCGATCTTGCCGCCGTTGCGACCGGTCATGGCGACTATATTCATGCCCTTCAGATGTGCGGCATCAATGGCGGCGACGACATTTTTTGAATTTCCGCTGGTGGAAATCGCAAACAGGACGTCACCACGTTTGCCGAGTGCCCGCACTTGCTTGGAAAAAATTTCATCGAACGAATAGTCATTGCCAACAGCGGTAAGAATTGAGCTATCGGTGGTGAGCGCAATCGCGGCCAGTTCTGCGCGTTCACGCTCGAAGCGGCCCACCAGTTCTGCCGCAAAATGCTGCGAATCCCCAGCCGAGCCGCCGTTGCCGCAGCTAAGAATTTTGCCGCCGCTTTTGAGGCAATTCACCATTGCGTGTGACGCTGCCGCGACGTGCGGAGTGAGCGCTGCAACGACACGTTGTTTGGTGTCGATGCTGTCCTGAAAATGCCGGGTGATGCGGTTTTCAATATTTATCATGGCCAAATTTTACGCTTCAAACGCATTGGGGAGCCACTCGACATCGTTCACATTCAAACCGTTCAACAGCACCGCATCGAAACGGCACGGCGGCAACTGCTTCATGCCAGCCAGGTAATGCTGCGCGGTGGCAATAATTTTCGCCTGCTTTGAGGCCGTGATGCTCGCCAGCGCACCGCCAAAATCCACTTTGCCGGATTTTGTTTTTCTGAGTTTCACTTCGATAAACACCAGCGTCTCGGCCTGCTGCATGATGAGATCGATTTCGCCGTAGCGGCAGCGATAATTCCGCGCGACCAGTTTGAGGCCTCGTCCATTAAGAAATCGTTCGGCGATTCGTTCGGCATCGTCGCCCGTTTTCCTGGTGCCAAAAAGTTGGCCCAGACTCATTGTTCATCCCTCATCCTTCTTCCTGCATCCTTCAATCGCCGCGACGAAACAACTGCGATTTGCCGTCGTGTACTTCGACCGAGGATAGCGACCGCGTGAGCTGATGCCCTTCCAGCGTAATGCGACCGGTGACACCATCGAGCGGTGGCAGGCCGCGCGCATTATCGTTTTTGGCGATGAGTTGTCCAAGCCGCCATGCGTCAATGCCCAGTGCATACAGCCGCTCAATTTCAACCGGCAACGATTGCGCAGGTTTGGCGTAGGCCATCACGGCCGGATGATCTTTCTCGGCAAACCAGGGCATTTCGAGGAATCGAACGTTATCGAGGTCAAGATTGGCAATCGCTTCTGCGCGCGGGTCGACCGTGTGCGAGGTCGCAAACACGGGCATGCCCACCGGCAGATAAGGGCGGATCACGCGCGCGGATGCCGGATCAGCAGCGAGGAACACCGCATTTGCTTTTGTGCCCACTTTCTCCATTGCGGTGGCGACGCGCGTTGCATCGTTCGGATCATTGCCTACCGAGATGTTGGCAACGATTTCACCACCGAGGCGCAGCCACTCTTTTTCAAAGCTATCGCGGATACGTTTTGCCAGTGGATTGTTTGCCACCACGATGGCGATGCTGCGCAGGCCATCGTCGGAGATCATGCGTGCGACCAGATTTGCTTCAAGGTCGAGGTTGAGTGAAATATAAAAAAAACGCTCGGGCAGTTCGTTCTCGGCTGCGACCACCGGCGCGTTCAAGGCCAATGTCGGCAGAAATCGTGATTCGCGTGCGACCGTGTTTGCGCCATCGCGCGTCACGCCACCGATAATGGCGGCAGCGCCCTCGGCAACGGCTTTGCGGTATTGCGCGGCGAGCGAAACGCCTTCGTCCTCGGCCGTGTAGATGCGATAAGGCCAGGCATTTTTTCCGTCGGCCTCGGCACCGGCGACAAATCCTAGTTTGAGTGCGTCCGCGACTTTGCCAAATGTTTTGGAGGCAAGTGGCAATAGCAAGGCGATATGTGGGATTGGCGGAATTGGCTTGTCGACCGTTTTGACAGGAGATGCAGACGGCGCGGCATTGGGCTCATTGGCATTGACTATTGGGGTCAGAGGCGCGCCAGATTGCACCGGTGGCGGCCTCACCAAGGGCGCAGTCACCGCCTGGGCGGGCTCGTCACTGCTTGCACGTTCTTGCGCAAGCGCCGAAAATGTCGGTGTCGTGATCGAGATGGCGATCAAAAATAAATGCAGAAATTTCTTGGCTGCAATTCCACTCAAAACGGAAAGTGTTCGCATTGCGAGAGAGAAGTGAAAAATTTGTGACTTCCGAAACTGAGCATTCACTCGACAACGCATTATATGTGGTGGCCACGCCGATCGGCAATCTTGGCGACATCACGCTGCGTGCAATCGACACACTGAAATCGGCACAGGTGATCGCCTGTGAGGACACGCGTGTGACCAGAATATTGTTGAATCATTTTGGGATCAAGACGCGCGTGATTGCCGTACACGAGCACAACGAGCGCAATGCCGCCGATGGCATCGTTAATCTATTGCAACAAGGCCAATCGGTGGCCTTGGTGACTGACGCGGGCACGCCAGCGGTATCGGATCCCGGGGCAGTGGTGGTGAATGCAGTGCGTGCGGCGGGCTTCAAGGTGATCCCGATTCCCGGCGCATCAGCCGTGATCGCCGCCATTTCTGCCAGCGGCGAGGGCGAGCACGGTTTCACGTTTGCGGGCTTTTTGCCGTCTGGCACAAGTGATCGCAAACGCGCGCTCGATGGTTGGAAATCCTGCCCGCATGTGCTGGTGTTTTACGAAACGCCGCATCGCATCGTTGAGATGGTTGCTGCATTGCTCGACGCATTCGGTGAGGAACGCGAAATTATTCTCGCGCGCGAAGTCACCAAGAAATTTGAAAACATTCATCGCGTGAAATTGCGCGATGCTCTTGCGTGGCTGGAAAGTGACGCCAACAATATCCGCGGCGAATTTGTCGTTATTTTGGCAAACCCAAGTACTGGTGCGGCACTTGAAGGCAAAGTGGCTCAGGAGCAAGAGCTGGAGCGCACTTTATCTATATTGTGCTCTGAAATGCCGCTAAAACAGGCAGTGGCGTTGGCGGTGAAGTTGACGGGTGAGAAGAAGAACAAGG
>JAYURJ010000187.1:0-32518 GCA_043756275.1 Betaproteobacteria bacterium
CCTGAGCCTGTCGAAGGACTTAATCAGAGGCTTCCTCATGCAAATGCATTCCTCTTTTTTAGCGATGAACGCAAACGACATCCACAACGATTCTCCTGACACCGGGCTCGCGGCCTTTTGTGCCACCGGTATTTGCTGCGGGCTCGATAAGTCCGATGCGGCACAGTTGCTGGCGATGGCGCAACCCGTCTCTTTTGTGTCCGGTAGCCGCATGGTGCGGCACGGCGAGCCATCACGTGGCGCGTACGTGATTCGCAAAGGCCGCATCGAGGCGCGCCTCACCCTGCCCGGCGGGGGTGAAAAAACAGTTGTGGAGTTAGCCGATGGCAGCATGTTTGGCGAAATGTCGTTGCTCGATAACGGGCAATCCATCGCCAGCGTATTTGCCGTGACCAATGTCGATGGGTGGTTCATCGAGCGCAATCTCTTCCGTGCGCTCATCGCCGGCCGGAACCCGGCAGCACTTGCGATTCAGCGCACCATCACGTCCGGATTGGTCGCGCGTCTGGGCATCATGAATGGCGAGTTGCAAAAGCAAATTGCCCCCGAAGACAGGATGGTGACAGCGCCAGCACCCCAGGGCGACCCGTTGGCCGATACGCCACGCACAACAGGCAGCCATTTCGATTACCGGCGTTTCTTGTCGCTGCTGCCTTTTTTCGCCGGATTCACCGATGACGAAATCGATTGCGTGATCACTTCCGCAAAAATACTCGACGTGCCACGCGGACAATGGCTGTTCGCAGCAGGACAGCCCGCCGACGCGTGCTATCTGGTGGTTCGCGGTGCGGTCGAGGCCAATATCTATATTGAAAATTGCGCGCGCCGCCTCGCCGTGCTGGGTCCCGGTTCGCTGGTCGGCTATATGGGCATTTTGTCCGACTCGCCTCACAACGCGAATGCGGTGGCACGGGAAAACTCGTTGCTGCTGGAGTTTCCAGCGGCGGCATTTATGGCGCTATACAAAGGGTCGTCCGGTGCCGAAGTAAAAACGCAGCACGCGATCCAATGCAATTTGCTGCAATCACTTTCGCGCAGTTACTCGCAGATGTCGAGGCTGGTCACGCAGGCGCGGTTGAGTGAGGCGTTGCAGGCGCGGGCGGTGAGGGCGGGGATATAGGGCTGCCGTTTGAGGCTGGGCCGTAAATGTGAGGCTTGGATCGGGGCAGGCATATCGAAGCGAGTAATACGATATTGAATGCCAGAACCTAATACGCTTATGACCCTAGTACGCTCTGTGTGCGACCCAGTTGATCAAAGCCAACGATTCAACCAAGTGGGCCTTCGTGGCTTAGGGTCTGGATTGCGCATTCGCTTGCCAAGAAGTAGGGTTCGTCGGCTAGCGATCACAGCGTATGGAATGTAAATCACCACGATGACCAAGACGGGAGCAAAGGCCGACCACCATGACTTGGTCAAGAATATGAGCAGAGGCCACCACAGGAGCATTGAGCCGACAGTAAGTCCCACTATCAAGTTTGGCCCGCGCATACCTGACCTGTCGCGATATGAGACACCACCGCAATTCGGACACTTGACTGGACCATTTCGCCATTTCAAATGGCCGGTGAGAAAGCCGATACAGTCTGTGTTGCAATGTGGGCAGATCGCCATCCCGCTCTGCTCCCTTTCATTCGGTGGTTATGAAAAAATACGCTTGAAAATCAAGCAAACACTATTACCAGAGCGGCTTTTCAGCCATTTTGTGCCTGCGAAGTTCGCCAAATGGCGAACCGAGCGCGCGCGGGTTCATGGGCGGTGAGGGCGGGGATCGCGTGATAGGTCCGCAAGTTTTCTTGGCTTATGATTAACTCGATACATTGCCGTCTGTCGGTGTAGACATCGGCTTGCCGGTTTCAGTAGAGCCGTCGCGGGCCAATTAGTGAGTTCCTGCGTTCGTGATCGCTTCAAATCCCAGCCTCATGCGCCATCTGATCCGCATGATACGAAGACCGCACCATCGGCCCACAAGCCGCATGGATGAATCCCAGCTTTTCAGCTTCACGCGCAAACATATCAAACTCATCCGGCGTCACATACCGCAACACGGGTAAATGATGTCCCGATGGTTGCAGATACTGCCCGACCGTCAGCATGTCCACATCGTGCGCGCGCAAATCCTTCATTACTTCAAGAATTTCGTCGTTGGTTTCGCCCAGCCCCACCATCAGGCCGCTTTTGGTTGGCACGTTGGGATGTTCGGCTTTGAAATCTTTGAGAAGCTTAAGCGAATGGTCGTAGTCAGAGCCCGGACGCGCCTGCAAGTAAAGGCGCGGCACGGTTTCGAGATTGTGGTTCATCACGTCCGGCGGTGCGGCGCGCAAGATGCCCAGCGCGCGGTCGAGGCGGCCACGAAAATCTGGCGTGAGGATTTCGATTTGCGTGTTTGGTGACAGTGCACGCGTTTCACGAATGCAACTTACAAAGTGTTCGGCACCACCATCGCGCAGATCATCGCGATCTACACTGGTGATGACGACGTATTTCAATTTCAGCTTGGCGATGGTTTCGGCGAGATGGCGCGGCTCATCGGCATCGAGCGGCAACGGACGACCGTGACCCACGTCGCAAAAAGGGCAGCGACGCGTACAGAGATCGCCCATGATCATGAATGTAGCGGTGCCTTTACCGAAACATTCGCCGATGTTGGGGCAGGATGCTTCCTCGCAAACGGTGTGCAGCTTGGCGTCGCGCAAAATCTGCTTGATCTCGTAGAAACGCGAATTGGTGGAGCCCGCCTTGACGCGAATCCACTCGGGTTTTTTCAGGCGTTCGGCCTGCACCACCTTGATGGGGATGCGGGCCATTTTTGATTCGGATGTTTGTTTGACGCCGGCTTCAGCCATGATGCGTTCCGTAAAGTTGTTGCGACAGATGCGTGATCAGCTTGTCACCGATGATCTGCATTTTATCCTTGTTGCCAAAATCAACGCCGCAATCCTTCATCTGGGTCACCGCCAGACCTTCATAGCCGCAGGGGTTGATGCGTGAAAATGGTTCGAGGTCCATGTCGATGTTTAGCGACAGGCCGTGATAAGTGGCGTGGTTGGCGACGCGTAGGCCGATAGCGGCTATTTTGGCGTCGGCAGATTGGGATTTCACGTACACACCCGGCATTCCACTTTTCCGAAAACTTTCAATCCCAACTTCTGCGAGCAAATCGATCACTGATTGCTCGATTCGTTTCACAAGCGCTTTGACACCAAAGCCCAGGCGCTTGATGTCGAGCAGCAGATAGACAACGAGTTGCCCCGGTCCGTGATACGTCACTTGCCCGCCGCGATCAATGTTGATCACCGGAATATCGCCCGGTGCGAGCAGGTGCTCGGGCTTGCTCGCGAGGCCGAGCGTAAATACCGGCGCGTGTTCCAGTAACCAGATTTCGTCAGGTGTTTCAGGCGTTCGCGATTTATTGGCCTGTTGCATGGCGCGCCATGTGGGCTCGAATTCGACAAGACCCAGACGCTTGATGGTGGGCGTTTGCAACGACTACAACGCCATCAGCACCAGAGGATTGCCGGTGAGTTCCAGATAAATCGCATCGATCTGCGCTTTCGATTGCGCGTTGATGGTTGCGGTGACAGAAATGAAGTTGCCGTTTTTTGACGGGCGCATTTCGACCGTGGCGGCATCAAAATCAGGCGCATGCTTCAACACGACAGCGAGTACGACCTGCGCGAAACTCTCATCGGACGCGTCGTGTTTCATGCGACCCATCGCTTTGATCGGGAAGGCTGTGGGGAACGTGAGGAGGGTTTCCGCATTTTCCATTGCGGCTTCACCAATGTTCTTCGCGCGCTGGGTTGTCGTCATCGCGATTGTTCTATTCAGCCGCTGCGGACATGATTGACAGCGAACGCTTAAAGTCCTGAAAGTGCTGATACATCTGCTTGAATATGGGGCCGGGTTGACCGGTTCCAATGGGTTTGTCATCGAGCAACACGATGGGCGCCACTTCCTTGGTGGAAGACATGATCCACAATTCGTCGGCCTTTTTCACCTCCTTGCGTGCGACCCGGCGAATTTCCAGCGGCATATTATTTTTACGCGCCAGTTCAATCATCAGCTCATAAGTGATACCGGGCAGGATCAGGTTATCCATCGGCGGGCAAAGAATCACGCCATTCTTTACCGCTGCAATATTGGACGCCGAGGACTCGGTCAGGTAGCCATCGCGAAACAGCACCGCTTCGTCCGCGCCCGCCTGATTGGACTCGTGCTTTAACAGCACTGCGCCCAGCAGGGCGACCGATTTGATCTGGCACTTAAGCCAGCGGTTGTCGTCGAGCGAAACACCGGAAATTCCCTTGGTATAAATCTCCGGCTTTGGCGTGGCCAGCGGATTGACCATCATGAATACCGTCTGCGTCAGGCCCTTTGGCGGCGGGAAATCGCGCTTGGCCACACCGCGCGTGACCTGAATGTACACACCAACATTGCCCCCGCCGTTTTTTTCGATCAGCGATGTGATCATCGTTTCCCAGTGCTCGATGGCGTAGGGATTTTCGATCTCAAGTTCGTCCAGGCTGCGTTGCAGTCGCTTTAAGTGTTCACGCATGCGCAGGCCACGGCCGGCGTAGAAGGGGATTACCTCGTAAACGCCGTCGCCAAAAATAAAGCCGCGATCAAGCGGTGAAATTTTCGCCTCTTCGATGGGCAGGAAATTGCCATTGAGGTAAACGGTGGGGAGGCAGAGTTGTGGGGTCATGGTTGGGGCTTTCTTTGTATTGTGGCTGCAACCCCTCACCCTGCCCTCTCCCAAGGGAGAGGGTTCCAAAGCCCCTCTCCTTGGGGAGAAGGGTGGGGATGAGGGGTGCAGTGAAAATGCTTGAACAGACAAGAGCATCCAACGCCGCTGGCGGCGATGGTCACTTGAACAGCAACCGGATCGCGTCCCAGCCACGACCGATCAGGCCAGCAACGGGCACGTTCTCCAGCGCGACAACAGGGATTTCAGCAATTAATTTATCATTCTGCGTCAATTTCATCACGCCCGCTTTTTGGCCGGGAGCAAAGGGCGCGATTAGCGGCTGCATCGTGGTCAGTGTCGCCTTCATACCGGTAAATTTGTCTTTAGGCAGCGTGAGCCAGATGTCGCGATCAAAACCGAGCTTGATGGTATTTTGCGTGCCCTTGTAAATCTCAGGCGTCGCAATGGGTTCGCCCTTCTTGTAGAGTTTTTGCGAATCGAAAAATTGAAAACCGAAATTCAGCAATTTCTGGCTTTCCTGCGTGCGCGCCACGTCGGACGTGGTGCCAAGCACGACTGAAATCAACCGGCGCGCTTTGTCGCCTTCGCCGCGCTTGGCGGTGGCCGCGAGACAGTATCCAGCCGCTTCCGTATGGCCTGTTTTTAGACCATCAACCGTTGGGTCCAGCCATAGCAAACGATTGCGGTTGGGCTGCGTGATTTTATTGTGTGTAAATTCACGCTCTTTGTAATACCCCACATCGGTCGGGAATTCGCGCATGAGTGCGTTGGCGAGAATAGCGATGTCTTCGGCGGTTGAAAATAACTGCGCGTTCGGCAGGCCGGTGGCATTGGTAAAGTTGCTGTTCTTCATGCCGAGTTTCTGCGCTTGCTTGTTCATTAGTTGCGCAAACAAATCCTCCGACCCGGCAATGCCTTCAGCCAGCGTGATGGATGCATCGTTGCCGCTTTGAACGATCATGCCGCGCAGTAACTGCTCGACAGTTGGCGTTTGCTTGGGGTCGATAAACATGCGCGAACCTTCCGCCCGCCACGCGCGTTCGGACACCGGCAAGGTTTGCGTGAGGGTGAGTTTTTTGTCGCGCAGCGCCTGAAATACAAGATAGGCGGTCATTAGTTTCGTCAGCGAAGCGGGCTCAAAACGGTCGCTCGCGGCTTGTTGCGCGAGTATCTGGCCGGAGCCTGCATCGAACAACACATAGGCGCGCGCGGCAATCGGCGGCGCGGCAATATCCGCACTGACGCTGGGCAATTGGGAAAAACCAAGTGTCGAGAAGGTGGCGATAACGAAGGTGGCGAGTGCCGCAATAAAACAGGCGGCGAAATTTGAGGCGGTTATTTTTTTTGGCACAGTGAGGTTTACTTTCAGGGTTGCTGGATGACAGGTGAAAAATCGTGTGAGCGTTTTACTTGTGCGACGATCGCATCGGCCTCCTCGCGGGAATGGTAGGGCCCCATGCGGACGCGATACAGATTGTCTTTTCGTGACACCTGTATCGGTTCACGATTCCAATCCAACTCACGTACTAACCGCGCGCGGAAAATTTCAGCGTTCTCGATCGAACCGAACGCACCCAGTTGCAGATAAAGAACGCCAGCTTCAGAGGTGACGGGTGAGACCACCACCGCCGTTGCGATCGACTGGGGTGCCACCGGCGGCGCGAGGGATGCCGTATTAGTTTCACCCGCAAAGACACGTTCAACGATCACCATCGCGCTGCCACGGCGTGCGACATCAAGCTTGGCGGCGGCCGTGTAAGAAAGGTCGATGATGCGGTCGGAATGAAACGGCCCGCGATCATTCACACGCACCACCACCGATTTTCCGTTGGCAGGATTGGTGACGCGCACATAACACGGCAGCGGTAGCGTCGGATGCGCGGCCGTCATCGCGTACATATCGTAAGTCTCGCCCATGGAGGTTTTTTGCCCATGAAATTTGCGGCCATACCAGGAGGCCACACCTTGCTGACGGAAGGGTTGGTTTGAAACGTTGGGCACGTAGGTTTTGCCGAACACGGTATAGGTGCGATTGGCACCGCTGTGCAGCTTTTCTGTTTTCGGCACCGCGTTGGGAATCGCATCGAGATTGGGCGGCGGGTTTTCGCCGGGGCCGTCGTCGAGGTAGTAGGCGCCGGGTTTGGCGGGGGATGTGGATGGAGGTTTGGGTGAGTCGATTTTTTTAGGGCTGGAGCCGCAGCCTGTGAGGGCTAGCGTTAGCGCTATTGCGACCAAGCCGGGGGTTGCCCGGCGGCAAGATACTTTCTTTTGCTTCGCCAAAAGAAAGTATCCAAAGAAAAGGCGACCCCAGGTTCGTCGCCCTTTCGGGGTGCCCTGCGCTACTCGGAACGACAGGCCGCTGCGGAACTCGGGCTCGATTAGGTATTGGCGCAAAAGGTTGGGATTGTGCTCGTCCTCAGACAGTCCTCGCGGAATACCCCTGTCGTTCCTGCGTCTTTGGAAATCTGTTGCATCAGATTCCCGCTCAGCAGGCGCTGATGTCCGCAGGGACATCAGCGAAACCCCTGCTTCCCTTGCGACTCTCATGGGGGCCCCGGTCGTAGCTCGACGACTGATATCAAAGGGTGTCGTCGTCTTAACTTGACCGACATTCAGACAAACACCAGCACTGGCGCGCTTCTCAGGCCAAAACTGCCCCGAAATTCGCACCAAATGGCGTTCTACGCTTTCAAATGCCCAAACAACCGTCACGTCGACACCAACCGCTTATGGGTGGAGATACTCATCAATATGCCAAAGCCCATGAACATCGACAAAATCGCCGTGCCGCCATAGCTCACCAGCGGCAACGGCACACCTACCACCGGCAATACGCCCGTGACCATGCCGATATTGACGAACGCATAAGTGAAAAACGTCATCGTGATCGCGCCGGCCAGCAAACGCGAAAACGTCGTCGGTGCGTTCATCGCGATCATCAAACCGCGTCCGATGATGATCATGTACAACGTGAGTAGCAGCAGCAAACCGACCAGCCCGAACTCCTCACCAAATACCGCGAGGATGAAATCGGTGGATCGCTCAGGAATGAAATCGAGCTGCGATTGGCTGCCATTGAGCCAGCCCTTGCCGAGGATGCCGCCGGAGCCAATCGCAATCGTGGACTGGATGATGTGATAGCCGGTGCCGAGCGGATCGGCATTGGGATCAAATAGTGTGAGGACGCGGTTGCGTTGATAGTCATGGAGGTACGGCCAAGCCAGGGGCAAAGCGCCCAGTCCTGCAATGCCGGCGGCAATGAGGAGCTTCCAGGACAACCCGGCAAGAAAAATGACAAAAAATCCGGATGCAAATATTAGTACGGACGTGCCAAGGTCGGGTTGCCGGTAGATCAATGCCGTCGGGATCAGCAGAATCAAGCCCGCAATCGCGTAATCACGAATATTCAACCCTTCTTCTTTACGGTGAAAATACCAGGCCAATAGCAGCGGTACACCGACTTTCATGATTTCAGATGGCTGGATGGTCGCGAAGCCAAGGTTCAACCAACGCCTCGCGCCGTTGCGAAGTTCGCCAAACAACGCCACGCTGATCAACAGACCAAGCCCTGCGATGTAGATCGGAATGGCCAGACGCATCAATTGCTGCGGCGGCAGATTGGCCGCCACCCACAGCACGATGAGCGCGACCGTAAAATTGCGCGTTTGTCCCAGTGCACGATCCATCGACTGGCCGCTTGCCGAATACACCACCGCCAGCGACAGTGCGGCCAGGACCACGAGCGTAACCATCAGCGGGCCGTCGAGGCGACGCGCAAGCACATCGAAGACGCGATCAATCGCCGTTCTTGAGCTCATTTGTTGGCATCTTCGGTTTTTTCGGCTCGGGAGATTTGCGCAGCAGATAATAATCCAGCACGAGGCGCGCAATTGGTGCCGCCGTGGCCGAGCCAAAGCCGGCATTCTCGGCCAACACCGCCAGTGCGATGGTCGGTTTGTCGGCAGGCGCATAGGCGATGTACCAAGAATGGTCGCGCAGATTCAGCGCGACTTTACTTTCCTTGTATTTTTCGCCTTTCAGATTGAACAACTGTGCCGTGCCGGTCTTACCACCGCTGCTGTACCCGGCTTTGGCAAATGGGCGGAAGGCGGTGCCGCCGGCTTCACTCGTCACCCCCAGCATCGCCTGCTTGATGATGGCGATATTTGCCGCTTTCAGTGCCAGACGCTTGTCGTTGGTTGGCCCGCTGGCCACGGCGCGGACCTGTCCGCTGCCGGCATCGACCACATTGCGAACCAGATGCGGACGGAAAGCCACGCCATCATTAGCGATGGTGGCCACAGCGTGGGCAAGCTGCATCGGCGTGAAATTATTTTGGCCCTGACCGATGCCCGTCGAAATAGTCTCACCCAAATTCCACTTGCGTTCCTCGGCCGTGCCACGTGCAAACTGCTTGGCTTTCCAGGCGCGTGAGGGCACGATGCCTTCTTTTTCGCCGTCGATGTCGATGCCGGTTTTTGCGCCAAATCCCAGCAGCGACAGAAATTCGGCGGTCTTGTCGATGTCGGTCTCGGCGGCGAGCTGGTAGTAATACGTGTCGCACGATTCGACAATCGATTTGTGCATGTCCACCACGCCGTGGCCACCGGGTTTATCGTCGTTCCAGCGGCGCGACACATTTGGCAGCGCGAAATAGCCGGGGTCGCGAATGCTTTGTGTCGGTATGCGCTTGCCGGATTCCAGTGCAGCTAACGCGAGGAATGGCTTGATGGTCGAACCCGGCGGATAGGCGCTTTGCAAAGCGCGATTGAGCAGCGGTTTGTCTGGCGAGTTGTTAAGCAGGTCCCAATTCTGCGGATCGATACCATCGACGAAAAGGTTGGGATCGAAACCCGGTTTGGACACCAGTGCCAGCACTTCGCCGTTGTTAGGGTCGATGGCAACCAGACCACCGCGAAAATCACCGAATGCCTCCTCGGCAATTTTCTGCAGTTTGATGTCCAGCGACAGCGTGAGATTGTTGCCGGCAATGGACGCCGATTTTGCCAGTGAGCGGATGGCCCGTCCGCCGGAATCAATCTCGACTTGTTCGGAGCCGGTGGTACCGTGAAGCTCTGCTTCGTAGCGTTTCTCGATGCCGAAGGTACCGATGTGGTCGGTGCCTTTGTAATTGACCGTCAAGTTGTTGGCTTCGATCCGCTTGAAGTCCGCCGCGTTAATGCGGTTGATGTAGCCGATGGCGTGGGAGGCGACTTCGCCAAACGGATAATTACGAAACAGACCCGCGCTGATTTCAAAGCCGGGGAAGCGAAAGCGATTCACCGCAAAGCGCGCGATTTCTTCGTCGGACAGACGGTTGCGCAGTGGCAGCGATTCGAAATTCTTGCTGTCTTCGAGCAAACGTCTGAAGCGCCGCCGGTCGCGCGGCTGAATATCGACGATGCCAGCTAACGCATCGAAGGCGGCATCCAGATTCTTCACTTTGGAGGGTGTCACCCGCAATGTATAAGCCGAATAATTGGCTGCCAGCACCACGCCGTGTCGGTCGGTGATGATGCCGCGGTTGGGCACCACCGGCACCACTGAAATTCGGTTGGCTTCGGCAAGCGTGTGAAAATGGTCGCGTTTGAGGACCTGCAAATAAATCATTCGCGCCGCGAGCACGCCGAACGCAATCAGGATGATGAACCCCGCCACCAAGACACGATTGCGGAAGGTGTTTAATTCCGCTTCGCGGTTTTTGATCGCTGTGCCGATCATGGCTAGCTTATGTTGGGCCCGGCACCGCGACGCAGACGCGGCAAACCCAGAAAAAGACTGAGAGCCGGCCACAAGACGGCACCGACAATGGGCGCGACCATCATCCAGGCACCGGACAATTCCCGACCCAGCGACAGGTTGAGAAACACACTAATGCACTGCGCAAAAAGCAGGATGGCACCGATGTGCAGAGCCTGCGCCAACAGGCTCAAACGCAACACCCGCACGCGCAACAGCTGCACCAGAAATACGGCCGCCACGTACATCAGCGCATGCTGGCCCAGCAACGCGCTGTCGGCAACATCCATCAACAGGCCAAGCAAAAACCCAAGTCCCTGCCCGATCGAGCGCGGCTCATGCACCGCCCAGTACAGCAGCACCAGCAGCACGAAATCAGGAATCATCTGTAGCGCAAAACCACCCCAAGGCAGCAAGTTCAACAATAACGCGGCGGTGAACGAGCCGATCAGCAAGCGTAACGGCGCCGGCGGACGCATCGACTCGTGGGAAGCGGGAGATAAATCCATAGATTGTTTCTTACCTGACTTCGCGACGTTTGGGCGTGGCCCGCTCGCGGCCGGGCTTACCGTCATCTGCCTTCACATCCGGTCGCGGATAATTCTGCAACTCTTCCTGCATCAACACTTTCACAAAACGCTGCTGGTCGATGCCTGAAACGGGCTTGGCGGAAATTCTGGCAAATTGAAATGCTGGATTCCTATCGATGCTCATGACGATTGCCACCGACAACCCCGCCGGGTAAGTGCCATCAATGCCAGAAGTCACCAATGCGTCACCGGGCTGAATGTCGGCCCCGACAGGAATGAATGGCAGATCGATGGTGCCATCGCGACCGCTGCCAACGGCGATGGCACGCAGCCCGCTACGCAACGCCATCACCGGTACTGATTGATTTTTTTCAGTCGACAGCGTGACTTCCGACGTGAGCACGCCGACCGCTGTCAATTGGCCGACGACACCGGTGCCATCGATCACGGCAAGGCCCGGCCTGAAGCCGTGCGAGCTGCCTTTGTCGAGAATGACTTTGCGAACGAAGGGATTGCGCGCATCACGAATAATTTCAGCGATCACACCGCGATCGCCAAAGCGTTTGTTGGCATCGCTTAAGGATTCAAAATATTTGCGCTCGGAACGAATCAGCTGTGCTTGTTGATGGCCCGCTGACAGCTCCATTACCTGCGCTTTCAAGGCGGCGTTTTCGGCGGTGAGCCGATCCTGATCGGAAAAATACATGCCCATGCGTTGCGTTATTTTGCCCGGCAACATCAAGGTCTGCTCAATCGGTGCCAGCACCACCGAGACGCCCAGGCGCACAAACGCCAACGCCTGAAACCGGTGATCGGCGATCATGATGGCAATGCTAACGAGCGAAAAAAACGTCAGCCGCGCGAGCGCGCTGGGCCCGCGCGAGAAGAAATTTTCTTGATAGGCTGACATTTCAACCCGGTCCTGTTGTTAAGCGTTTACCAACAGCAAATATCAGCCCCATGGGAGCCATGCATCACGTCTCGTTGGTAAATACAGAGCCGAGCTTGTCCATTTCCTCCAGCGCGCGACCGGAGCCGCGTACCACGCAGGTCAGCGGATCATCGGCCACGATCACCGGCAGGCCAGTCTCCTCGACCAGCAGGCGGTCGAGCTCACGTAGCAACGCGCCGCCACCGGTAATGACCATGCCTTTTTCGGCGATGTCAGCACCGAGCTCGGGGGGGGTTTGTTCGAGTGCCGATTTAACGGCGGACACAATCGAGTTAAGCGGCTCGGTGAGCGCTTCCAGAATTTCGTTGGAAGAAATCGTGAATGAGCGCGGAATCCCTTCGGCAAGATTGCGGCCCTTCACTTCCATCTCGCGCACTTCGCTGCCAGGAAAAGCCGAGCCGATGGTCTTCTTGATGTTTTCCGCTGTGGCCTCACCGATCAGCATGCCGTAATTGCGGCGAATGTAATTGATGATGGCTTCGTCGAATTTGTCGCCGCCAACGCGCACCGAAGCGGAATACACAATACCGCCCAGAGAAATCACGCCTACTTCAGTCGTGCCGCCGCCGACGTCAACGACCATTGACCCAGTCGGTTCCGCAATCGGCAGGCCCGCGCCGATAGCCGCTGCCATCGGTTCTTCAATCAAAAATACCTGTGACGCACCCGCCGCAACGGCAGATTCGCGAATCGCGCGGCGTTCCACCTGCGTTGATCCACATGGCACACAGATGACGATGCGCGGACTGGGCAGATACCACTGCGCGTCGTGAACTTTCTTGATAAAAAATTTGAGCATGTGTTCGGTGGTATGAAAGTCGGCAATCACGCCGTCTTTCATCGGTCGGATCGCGGTGATGTTGCCGGGCGTTCTGCCCAGCATCATCTTGGCTGCTTGTCCGACGGCTTGAATGGTTTTCTTGGAATTTGGGCCCGCATCCTGGCGAATGGCAACAACGGAAGGTTCGTCGAGAACGATGCCTTTGCCACGAACATAAATGAGGGTATTTGCGGTGCCCAGATCGATCGCGAGATCGGTGGAGAGGTATTTCGAGAAGAACGAAAACATGTAGCCTTTCTTGGTGCGGGCACGCAGGTCCTTGCGTGCCGCATTTCCCACCCTCTCCCTTGGGAGAGGGCCGGGGTGAGGGATTGATCCGGCCTGACAATTGATCCCGTCTTGCCGGATCAACTCATCAAGTTGCGAACCTGCCTGCAAACTTCACCGGTGCGCCTGAATTCACGGTAACGATTGCCCAAAACTGTTCTTTTATGCCGATGCTTCCCCGCAGGGAAACGCGTAAATCCCTCTATGAAGGCAGGGCGTTTCGGCGAATGGACTATAATACCGTATCAATTCCCGAAAAGCATGGCGAATGCTGGCAATTTGACTGCAAATCGAGTGTTTTTTGCGGAACTTTCAGGCGTGTCATCCACGCTGCACACTACCCGCCGCACGCCAATTCCGGTTACGTAAGTCATCCGCGCATGAAACTCACCCCTGACGATCTCAAGCGCTTAGCGCATCTGGCAAGAATTGCCGTCTCAAACGACGATGTTGCGCTGCTGCAGACCCAGCTCAACGGCATTTTTGGGCTGATCGATGAGCTGCAAGCCGTCGATACCAAGGGTGTTGAGCCTTTGTCCCACCCGCTGGACGTGATGCAGACTATGGCGCAGCGCCTGCGGGACGATCGCGTCAACGAAACCGACCAGCGCGTGGCAAACATGGCCAATGCGCCCGCCGAGGAAAACGGCTTGTTTCTGGTGCCGAAGGTGCTTGATTGAGCCGCAGATGACCTTCGCCCACTCATCTCTCAAGGCGCTGCGTGCAGCACTGGACACAAAACAGGTGTCAGCTGTCGAGCTGGCTGAATATTTTCTGGCGCGCGCAGAGAAGGCCCTGACGTTGAACGCCTTCCTGCATATTGATCGCGGCCTCACCATGCAGCAAGCGCGCCAAGCCGATGCGCGCATCGCACGCGGTGAGGCAGGTGTCCTCACCGGCATACCGGTTGCACACAAGGATATTTTTGTCACCAAAGATTGGCGCTCGACGGCGGGCTCCAACATGCTGGCCGATTACGTTTCTCCATTTGATGCAACAGTAGTTGAAAAACTTGGCGAGACTGGCGCTGGCATGGTTTGCCTCGGTAAACTCAATTGCGATGAATTCGCGATGGGTTCGTCGAACGAAAACTCCGCATTCGGCCCGGTCAAAAACCCGTGGAATCTTGCCAAAATCCCCGGTGGTTCATCGGGTGGATCGGCAGCCGCGATTGCCGCCGCGTTGGCACCCGCGGCGACAGGCACAGACACCGGCGGATCGCTGCGCCAGCCAGCCGCCATGTGCGGCATCACGGCGATCAAACCAACCTATGGTCGCGTGTCGCGTTACGGCATGATTGCATTCGCATCCAGTCTCGATCAGGGCGGGCCGATGGCCAAAAGCGCTGAAGACTGCGCCTTGCTGCTCGACGCGATGGCGGGCTTTGATGAGCGCGATTCTACAAGTTTATATAGCGATTTAGCGCAAACATCAATACTGGCGCGGTTTTCAGAGGCATTTGCCTCTGGAACACCCGTCAATGCTGGAGTTTCACTAAAAGGAGTGCGCATTGGCGTGCCAAAAGAGTTTTTTGGCGCAGGCTTGGCCGCAGACGTTGCAGACGCAGTTGAGGCTGCATTGAAGGAATTTGAAAAGCTCGGCTCCATCCGCGTCGAGATTTCGCTGCCACGCACGACACTTTCCATTCCTGCGTACTACGTCATCGCGCCGGCCGAGGCATCGAGCAACCTGAGCCGCTTCGACGGCGTGCGTTATGGCCATCGCACCAAAAAATACAGCGATCTCGCCGAGATGATTTCGAATTCGCGCGCCGAAGGATTTGGCGCAGAAGTGAAGCGGCGCATCCTTACCGGCGCGTACGTGCTTTCACATGGCTACTACGACGCTTATTACCTGCAAGCCCAACGCGTGCGTCGCCTGGTCGGCCTTGATTTTCAGGAAGCTTTCAAGGTGTGCGATTTCATCATGGGCCCGGTCGCGCCAACCACCGCGTGGAATATCGGTGCCAAAAATAGTGACCCGGTCGCGATGTATCTCGAAGATATTTACACGCTTGGCGTGAGCCTGGCCGGATTGCCGGGCATGTCGGTGCCGTGCGGTTTCGGGGGCGACAACATGCCGGTCGGCTTGCAGATCATCGGCAACTATTTCGATGAAGGCCGCATGCTGAAAGCTGCGCATCAATATCAGCAAGTCACCGATTGGCATCAACAAAGTCCGGAGGCGTTTGCATGAGCGCCGCATTTGCCACCACGCCAGCGGGCTGGGAAGTCGTCATCGGCTTGGAAACGCATACGCAGCTTTCCACCGCGTCGAAGATTTTTTCCGGCTCACCCACGCAGTACGGCGCGCCGCCAAACACGCAGGCAAACGTGGTCGATCTGGCGTTGCCCGGCACGTTGCCGGTGTTGAACAAGGGTGCAGTCGAGTGCGCGATCAAATTTGGCCTCGCGGTGAATGCGAAGATCGCGCCGCGCTCAATTTTTGCGCGCAAGAATTATTTCTATCCCGATTTGCCAAAGGGCTATCAGATCAGTCAGTACGAATTGCCGGTGGTGGTTGGCGGTGAAGTCAAGATCACCGTGGCGGGCGTTGAAAAAACGGTTCAGCTTACGCGTGCCCACCTCGAAGAAGATGCTGGCAAATCGCTGCACGAAGGGCTGGAAACGAGCGGAGTATCTGGCATTGATCTGAATCGTGCGGGCACCCCGTTGCTGGAAATTGTCACCGAGCCGTGCATGAGCTCTGCCGAAGAAGCGGTCGCGTATGCGAAGGCGCTGCACGGCATCGTGACGTGGATTGGCATCTGTGACGGCAATATGCAGGAGGGCTCGTTTCGTTGCGACGCGAACGTGTCGGTGCGGCGCAAGGGCGAATCAAAATTGGGCACGCGTGCCGAAATCAAGAACGTGAATTCGTTTCGCTTTTTGGAGCGGGCGATTCAGTATGAAGTCCGCCGACAGATTGAGTTAATCGAAGACGGCGGCAAGGTCGTGCAGGAAACGCGTCTGTACGATTCGGATCGTGATGAGACGCGTTCGATGCGTAGCAAGGAAGATGCGATGGATTATCGCTATTTTCCGGATCCGGATTTGTTGCCGTTGGAGATTTCTCAAGCTTGGGTCGATGAGATCAAGTTCGTCATGCCTGTGTCGCCGTCTATACTGAAGAAAAAATTTATTGAGGTGTATCGGTTTGAGCCGGAGATGGCAGAGATTCTAGTTTCAGACCGCGAAAGAGCGATGCACTTTGATCTTTTTTGGCACCATTACATGCCGATGGTGGAGGGCAAGACCGACAATTTTGTCCAAGGTGCAGTTTGGGCAATGAAGGAAATCGGGACCATGCTCAATCGATCTGGAGGCAAGATTGTTGATGTCCCTGCTGAGTCGCTAGCGGTTCTAGTCGCGCGCATAGTTGATGGCAGTGTGAGTCCAAATGGTGCTAAGGAAATTTTTGCCAAAATAGTGGCTGGCGAACGCGATGTCAATGCCATTATTGAAAAGCTCGGACTGAAGCAGATGTCAGATTCAACTGCCATAGAAAAACTGATCGACGAAGTCATCAAAGCCAACCCAAAATCCGTCGAAGAATACAAAGCCGGAAAAGAAAAAGCGCTCAACGCGCTATTCGGTCAGGTGATGAAAGCCAGCAACAAAACCGCGAATCCCGCGCAAGTTACCGAGGTTCTCAAGAAAAAACTCTCGTCTTAAAACACCTACTCGGCGAATGCGTAACCGCACTTGTCCCGTTTTGCCCGATACATTGCCAAGTCTGCGCTTTTGACCAACGCTGCTGCGGTGGTGCCATCTTTCGGGAACATCGAGATGCCGATGCTGGCTCGAATATTCGGGCGGGGGTTCGGCGCGTCAATGTTTGCGTCACACGGCGCTTGAATCGCCTGAATCATTTTTTCTGCAATCTTTGCGACCGTTTGCTCGTCTTGTGTCCCCACAAGCAAACACACAAACTCATCACCGCCATGTCGGCAGATCGTATCGTCCACGCGGGTAACTTTCTGAAGGCGTTGCGCAACCGTCTTTAGTACATCGTCTCCCACGTGGTGACCATGCGCATCGTTGATGATTTTGAAATCATCGAGATCCACGAACATCACCGATAACGTCCAGTTATGCCGTTTCGCCTGTGCCAAGCCATGTTCGAGCCGATCGTGAAACAGCGCGCGATTGGGCAATCCCGTCAGCGGATCGTGGAAGGCGGCATGGTAGACCGCATTCTCTTGCTCCATCACATCAGCTAATTGATGCGCCAGTACTTGCCGCTCCAGAACCTCGTGCTGTAGCGCCTCATTTACAACGGAAAGTTTTTCAGAAACTTCCTGCACTTTGTCCTCAACGGCCTCGCCTTTTCTAAGCGCGATTTCCACTCCGGGCTGAGGGCCGCTATAGGCGAGCTCGCTCGTCAGCACTACGTTTGCTGACCACAGTTCGACTGCGCATTCTTCGACTAGATCCTTGACGTGTTCGTTCTGACCAAGAAGTTTGATCAGGTTTTTGGCAGGTTCGTTGTTGTCTGAAGTTGATGGCAGATCGGAATCCATATCAACCGAAGCAGAAAGTGGACTCATCGCCGCATTGGCGAACGCACAAACCCCTATCGATCACCGCTAGCTCGTCGCGACGCGAGGTACCGGGTCGATAATCGTGCCGCCTTCGCCTTCCCAGGATTGAACAGCTTCTTTGGCGAACGTTTTGGCTGCCAGTTTTTTTTGTTGTTTTTTATTGCTTTGGACATAGCATCCAAGGAACCAGGCACCCAAGCCCACCAGAACCGCACCGACGATACGTGAATTGCTTTTCATACGACCTCCGCTAAACAGAAACGATGCGTCATGTTGCGTCGTTCATCAATCCCTGTTTATCAGCCGATCCCCGACACCATCGTAGGAGCAGGCTTACAGGCGGTTCAGACATGCGTGTCTGTCCTACGGGTTTAAACCACGCTGTCCTATATTTGGCCATCTTGAAATCGCCAACTATGTGGCTTCGCTGACGGTGACGCATCTGTCACCGCGGCCCTAGGTATAGCGAATGCAATACCGGGCCGCGCGGCGTCACTTTTATCACACAGGGTCAACATGAAAAATTCGAAGAGCATCAAGAACATCTCCGCCGCTGTCGCAGTATTGGGATGTGTTGTGTCCGCCAACGCGTTTGCGCAAACAAGTGCTTTTGGCACCATCAGTCGCGACTACAATCCATCCTGGTATGTCCTGCCCAGCATCAACCGGATCACCCCGGATGAGCGGTTTGGCAGTGATCATCGTGGCCAGGGTTACGGGCTGCGGTTTGGCAAAGCGGTCTCGCCAACGTGGGACATCCAGATCGGCAGCAGCTACGCGCGCCAGCGTTTTGGTGGCGTGCGCTATCAGCAAAATACGCTTGGCATTGACGGCCTTTACATGCTCTCGCGCGGCAGCTTTCGCCCGTTCGTGCTCATCGGTGCTGGCGCTGAAAATGACAAGGTCAATATTTACCGCCGCTTCTATCAGGCAGAACGCACCTCGCCGTATGTAAACGCAGGTGTCGGTTTTCAGTTTTCGTTCAACGACCAGTGGGGAATGCAGGCCGATGTACGCCGTTCGCATAGCTATTTGCGCAGCGGCAGTAACTTCGGCTTTGACCGTGCCAATACCAACATGGCAACCATTGGGGTGACTTATGCGTTCGATAGACGTGCCGCAGCACCTGTCGCCCGCGTGATGCCACCGGAACCTTCCGTTGCACCGTCGCCGACTATTGTTGTCACGCCGCCCGTTGCCGTTGTGCCTGCTCCAACGCCCGCACCACCGCCACGCTTTGAACGCATTACGCTCTCGGCCACTGAACTGTTCGCTTTTGACCGCGCTGAACTGAGCATGCCGCAGCCAAAGCTCGACGAAGTGGCGCTGGCACTTAGCCGCAACACGCAACTGAGCAACATCACCATCTCAGGTTACACCGACCGTTTGGGTAGTGAGGCCTACAACATGAAGCTCTCGCAGCGTCGCGCTGATGCAGTTAAAGCCTATCTGGTCAATAAAGGAATCGCCGCAAACCGCTTGGCCGCCATTGCCAGAGGCGAAAGCAATCCTGTCGTTCAATGTACAGACAAGAAGCGTGTTGATTTGATTAAGTGTCTGGAACCTAATCGCCGCGTAGAAGTTGAACAAATCGTGATCGAACGCCGCGTCCAGTAAGTCGTCAATGCCGCACATCATTGCTGGTAGCAACGCCAGCCTGCTCGTCAGATCAGACGAGTGGGCTCGCGAAGCGCGAATGCATCACGCGCCTCTCGGATTCTCTGATCGCTTCGCATTGGGGTTCACCAGATTGCTTCGGTTTTGTGCTGATACTTTTTTTGCCAAGCGTTACGGCCATCGCGCAATCGTGTTGGAAACAGTAGCCGCCGTCCCCGGCATGGTCGGCGCGACCATCCAGCATCTCACCAGCCTGCGCCGCATGGTTGATGACGAAGGCTGGATTCGCACGCTGATGGAAGAGGCCGAAAACGAGCGGATGCATCTGATGACATTTATCGAGATCGCCAAGCCAACTTTTTTTGAACGCATGGTGGTGATGCTTGCGCAATGGATTTTTTATGTCGGCTTTTTTCTGCTCTATCTGGTGTCGTCGCGAACGGCTCACCGCGTCGTCGGTTATTTCGAGGAAGAGGCTGTCATCAGCTACACGCTATACCTTCAGGAAATCGACGAGGGTCGTTCGCCGAACGTGCCGGCCCCATACATTGCGAAACACTATTGGAAACTGCCCGCCGACGCGACGCTGCGCGATGTGGTCATCCTGGTGCGTGCCGATGAAGCGCATCATCGCGACATCAATCATGGATTTGCGAGCAAACTTTCAGGCCTGCCCGTGGATCAATCGCTTGCCGCGCCATATCCAGCGCATGCCGATGAAATTCGCATGAAAGCGTGACATGCGCGTGCCTACGCCCGAACCTGCCTCAGTCCACTTTGGAGGCGCGCGGGCACTATCGCAGGGTTGCAACTACTTCCGTGGGTACTGTTGTTCGCGTTATCGGGGTCAGTCATGATCAGTCGAATACGGATTCCCAAGCCGTGGGCCGGGCTTTCCGCCGCGTTGACTTCCTCCCGCGTGCGGTGCGAAACTTGGACTGCATCGGCGTGACGCACTGAGACGCGTGCAGCGTGCTCCTTAAATCCCCTTTCCCACCCTGGCCTTTGCCACAACAAGAGAAAATCTCGAGCACTGACGCGGGCTGCAGGCCGAAAGTGCCTTGAGAGGCTCGCCGAATATAGACCCCCCGTTTGCGAAGGGTTCTTTCAATGCAGCAACTTCTGGGTTTCAATATGAGATCGATGGGAATTGCGCTTCGAATAGTTTGCGCTCACCATTGCCAACGGCCATGAGCGCACCAGCATCGGTCGCTTCGCCAACGAAGCAGGTTGCACCGAAAATTGCGCCGCCACAGCCACCCCGTCGGCGGCCACGGTATCTGATCCTCGCTGCGCTAGTCATTCTCGTGGCAGCGTCGGCTGTCTGGTGGTTGACCCGTGCGCCTGCCGTAACCGCAACGCGCCTGTCATACGCGCCGATGGTACGGTCATTGCAGTTTTCTGCCCGCGTGGCGACGGCGTCTCGTGTGGAGGTGGGCAGCACCATGACAGGCCGGGTGATGCAGGTTGCAGTGATTGAAGGCGCACAAGTCAAAATCGGGCAAGAGCTGATCCGGATCGAGAGCGATGAGCTGCGCGCCGCGATGGAGCAGGCGCGCGCCAACCAACGGCAAGCCAGCGCGCGTCTGGCCGGATTGCGCACTACCGGGCGCAGTGTTGTGCAGTCAACGGTGACGCAGGCGGATTCAGTGCTCCGCGCAGCCGAGGCAGAGCTTCGGCGCACGCAAGACCTCGTGGCAAAAGGTTTCCTGAGTCAGGCAAGGCTGGACGAAGTTCGCCGTGCCGTCGACGTTGCACAAGCGCAGCAGACAGGTGCGCGTGCGCAACGATCAGCAAACACCGATGAAGGTACTGACGTCCTGCAGGCAGAGGCACAACTCGCGCTGGCCGCAGCCGCCACAGCGGTTGCGCAGGCGCGCTTGTCTCAAACAGTGGTGACGGCCCCAGCGGAAGCAAAAGTGTTGTCGCGTTTGGTCGAGCCCGGACAGATCGTCCAGCCAGGGCGTGCCTTGCTTACGCTGGCGCTGTCCAGTCCGCTTCAATTGATTGCACAGGTTGACGAACGCTTTCTTGAGCAATTGCAGGTAGGCCAGTCCGCAAGCGTGCTGGCCGACGCATTCCCCGAACAGCGGTTCGCCGCGCGCGTGCACTCGATTGCGCCGGTGGTCGATGCGCAGCGCGGGGCGATAGAAGTCAAATTCACACTGCCGGAGCAGCCTCTGCCCTTTCTTCGCGAAGACATGACGCTATCGGTGGAAGTCGAGACCGGGCGGCGCGCACGTGCGCTGGTGGTACCACTCGAAGCGCTGCAAAGCAGCGAGTCAACTGCTGTCGGCGTGGTGCCTATCGAACGCAATGGTCGCGTTGAAATGCGCAAGGTGCGACTCGGTTTGCGGACACTCGCAGTTGCGGAAGTGCTTGAAGGTTTGGTCGAGGGCGACGTGGTACTGCTAGGCACGACCCCCAAGCCGGGCAGTCGTGTCCGCATCAATACCGCCGTGCCGCTTGCCAAGCCGCCGCGCAAAGGCACCGCCGAGGACGCTGGCTCGGCGATGAGCAATGCAATGGGCCGCTAGTCGGCAATGATTAACTGGCTGGGATTCGAGCGCAGCGTGGCGACGCGCTTCTTGCGGGAAGGGCGCATGCAGACCGTGCTCATCATCATTGGGGTCGCGGCTGGGGTGGCCGTCGTCGCCTACATTTCGGCCTTGATCACCGGCCTGCAGCGAAATACGCTGGACAAAACCCTCGGCGCGCAGGCGCACGTGATCGTGAGCGAGCGCGACAACGTCGTGATCCCTGCGCGTGTCCCGACAGCGGGCACGACCGCGTTGGTGCAAACGCAACCACGCGCGCAGCGACCACGCGCCATCGCCAACTGGCAAGCACTCGTGCCGGTACTGGAGGCAATGCCGGGTGTTGCCGCAGTGTCGCCGACCGTGACGGGTGCCGGCCTCGCAATACGCGGGGACGCGTCGAAATCAATCGCTCTCGTGGGTGTTGATCTCGACCGGTACGACCGCATCGTGCATTTACGCTCGAAGGTGATAGACGGCGTGGCCAGGCTGGGTCCCGGTGAGGGCATCATTGGCCGCGAGCTTGCGGACGACTTGGGCGTACGCGTTGGGGATCGCATCGGTTTGGCCACCGGCTCGGTCACTGATTCAATACGCGTCACCGCGTTGGTGGATCTGGGTGTGCGAGAACTCAACCGTCGCACCGTCATCGTGCCGCTGCGCACCGCGCAGAGTTTGGTCGGCCTGCCAGGTGGTGCCACCAGTCTTGAGCTCACGCTCGTCGACATCTGGTCTGCGCAAGTGCTGGCAACAGATTTGTTGCAACGATTCCCCTACAAAATTGAAAGCTGGCAGGAGGCTAACGCGCAATTGGTCTCGGCGCTGAACGCGCAGTCGATCAGTACCGGCGTGATTCGCGGCGTGGTAATGATCGTGGTGGTGCTGGGTATCGCCAGCGTGCTGGTGGTGTCTGTCGTGCAGAAACGTCGTGAAATCGGCATTCTGCGGGCGATGGGTGCAACGCAAGGACAAATATTGCGCGTCTTCCTGTTACAGGGCGCGATTGTCGGCGCGATTGGGTCGGTGCTCGGTGTGGTGCTTGCAGTGGGGCTGATTTTTGTCTTCACGAGTCTGGTACGTGGTACAGATGGTCTGCCGCTATTTGCGATCACGTTAGCGCCGGTACTTGCGCTTCAGGTTGCGGGTATTGCCACACTGTGCGGCGTGCTGGCTGCGGTCGCGCCAGCGCGCCGCGCCGCGAAGCTCGATCCGGCCGAAGCCATTCGCCTGTGAGGCTCTGGTCGTGACACCCGATTCGACATTTGCTGCGCCATTGATTGAGCTCATCGATATTCGCAAAAGCTATAACCTGGGCCTGCCCAACGAGGCCGAGGTGCTGCACGGGGCATCACTGCGTATAGACCACGGTGAATTTGTGGCGCTGATCGGCCCGTCGGGTTCGGGCAAGAGCACGTTGCTCAATATCGTTGGCCTTCTTGAGCGCGCCACCGCAGGCAGCTACCGCATCGACGGTGAAGAAACGAGTCGTCTCGATGACGCGGGCTTAACCCTGCGCCGCCGCACGACGCTTGGCTTCGTTTTCCAGTTCCATCATTTGCTTCCTGCGTTTACGGCGCTGGAGAACGTGACCCTGCCCGCACTGATGCGCGAAGGCGTCGTCACGTCACAGCAGCGCGAACGCGCCCGCGCGGTACTGGCGGCTGTCGGGCTGGAAAATGCCATGAACAAGCGCCCGGGTGAACTCTCGGGAGGCATGCAGCAGCGAGTCGCGATTGCGCGCGCGTTGGTACTGGAACCCCCATTGGTGCTGGCCGATGAACCGACCGGCAATCTCGACACCGCCTCGTCCGACGAGGTGTTTGGTTTGCTGCGGCGCATGCACGCGGAGCTAAAAATTTCGTTCATCGTCGTGACGCACGACCCGCGTCTGGCGGCGCGCTGCGATCGTGTGATCGAACTGGTAGACGGACGCATTGAACGTGATGAACTGGCGGCGGTAGCTGCTCGATAACAGCCAAATGTGCGGCGGCGAACAGACGTGACCCGGCAGGTGCAAGATTATTCCAGTCTCTGCGTTTGAATAATCTGGAGGCTACGCATGACGACATTGTCAAACCGATTCATAGCACTTGTTGCGTTTATGGCGCTTGTGGGTCATGGGGTTGTTTCTCACGCCCAGCCGCTCCCCGTGCAGTCGCGCGGCGAGTTGCTCTACAGCACCCACTGCATCAGCTGTCACTCCAAACAAATGCACTGGCGCAGTGACAAGCAAGCCTACGACTGGGGCAGCCTGAAGTTTCAGGTTCGTCGCTGGCAAGGCAACGCAGGCTTGCAGTGGACTGAGGCTGACATCGCCGAGGTCGCGCGTTACCTCAACGAAACCATCTACCGCTATCCGCCCCCGCCGGACCGCGTTGGGCTGGTTTCACCTGACCAATCGCCTTCAACCGAGCGAGTAAAGTAATGACCAAAAAAATTCTGCTGATTCAGGGCCATCCTGATGCCAGCGAGCCTCACTTATGCCATGCGCTGGCTGCCAGCTATCTCGCTGGTGTCTAAGAGTCGGGCCATGTCGTGCGCCAGATCAATATTGCCGAAATAGATTTCCCGTTGCTTTGCAGCCAGCAAGACTGGGAAAAAGGCGTCGTCCCGGCCAGCCTCAAGTCCGCGCAGGATGACATCGCATGGGCTAAACACATTGTTCTCTTTTTTCCACTTTGGCTCGGTGACATGCCAGCGAAGCTGAAAGGTTTCCTTGAACAGGTTGCACGGCCCGGTTTTGCTTTTACGCGCGAAGAAGGCGGCAATCCTTGGGGGAAGAAAGCGTTGACGGGGCGCACTGCGCGGCCCACAGCGTCAAATCACTTGAGCGAAATACTGGGCTATGTGGGTATTGCGCCGTTACTTGGCAGCGCGTGACGATGGCTTTGGCACCTACGCCAACGCGCAGTACACCGCCAGCCGAATAGCAGGCGCGAATTTTATTGGCTTCAACGAGGGTGGCCATGCACTAGTCGGTCGCAACGATGCGGTCATTGCCGAGATTGCGAAACTGGTTTAGGGCGGGGCCATGACGGACGAACGCATGATCAGGCAAGTTTCAGGATCATCACTTGTAAAGTTTTTCGCGCTGGTCTTCCTCCTTTCCATCGCATTTTGGGCATTTGCGGAAGTGACAGGCCTGCAGTTGATGCCAGGCCTTTCGGTGAGTACGCTGGCAGCCTTTTGCCCTGCATTGGCAGCTTTGATTCTTGTCTATCAAAAGCGCAGAGCAGCTGGCGTGCTGGGGCTGTTCAAGCGATCCTTTGATTACAAGCGTATCAAGGCAAAGCGCTGGTATGTGCCCGTGCTGTTTCTAATGGTTGTAGTGAACGTCATGGTGTACGCATTGATGCGCTGGCTTAACATGCCGCTCCCCGCCCCAGAGGTGCAGGTATGGCCGGCGCTGCTGATGTTCATCGCCTTCTTTGCTGGTGCGCGGGGCGAAGAGCTGGGCTGGTCGGGCTACGTCACCGACCCAATGCAGGCTCGATGGGGTGCATTGCAAGCCAGCCTGATCTTGGGCGTGGTGGGTGTCGTATGGCACCTCGTGCCGCTGCTGCTGAGCCACAGATCCCCGGCATGGATTGCGTGGTGGTGTTTGTACGCATTGGCATCGCGCGTTTTGATTGTCTGGCTATACAACAACAGCGGAAAAAGTGTGTTTGCAGCAGCCCTGTTTCACGCTACGTTGAACCTGACTTATATGCTGTTCCCGATTTATGGGTCGTACTTCGACATGCGTCTTGGCGGCATCGTGATGGCCTGCACTGCCGTGGTGGTTGTCATGGTTTGGGGTCCGAAAACATTGACGAGGCGTGCGAATGTCTGACCTGTCGTGCTAAGTGCGGCGGCGAACAGACGCGCACCTCATTGAGCGTGCAAGCTCCACATGTGCATACGTACGAGCACGACCAAACCGGTTGAAAAGGAAACCCGATATGCAAGCGCTTGTTTACAACGGCCCAGGCCAAAAGAATCTGGAAGATCGCCCCAAGCCGACCATCAAGTTGCCAACCGATGCCGTCGTGAAAGTGACACAGACAACGATCTGCGGGACTGACCTGCATATCCTTAAAGGTGATGTACCGAGCTGCAAACCCGGCACTGTGCTGGGCCATGAAGGTGTCGGCGTGATCGACTCGGCGGGTTCTGGTGTCACGGTGTTCAAGCCGGGGGATAAGGTGCTGATCTCCTGCATCACCGCTTGTGGTCGCTGTGAATACTGTCGCAAAGGCATGAATTCGCATTGCACGACAGGCGGCTGGATCTTGGGTAACAGCATCGACGGTACACAGGCCGAATTTGTGCGCATCCCGCACGCCGATACCAGTCTCTATCCGATTCCAAAGGCCCTGCCGGGTACTGATAACAGCGACGAGGAAGCGCTGGTGATGCTCAGCGATATTTTGCCAACTGGTTTTGAATGCGGTGTACTCAACGGCAAGGTTCAGGTGGGCGCAAGTGTTGCCATCGTCGGTTCTGGCCCCATTGGCTTGGCAGCGCTGCTGACGGCGCAGCTTTACTCACCGTCCGAAATTATCATGATCGATCTCGACGACAACCGGCTTGCTGTGGCCAAAACCTTCGGCGCCACCGCGCTGGTCAATAGCGCCAGCGGCGATGCAGCCGCGCAGATTATGAAGCTAACCAATGGTCGTGGTGTGGATACCGCCATCGAGGCGGTCGGCATTCCGGCAACCTTCAAGCTCTGCGAAGACATCATCGCACCCGGTGGCACCATCGCCAATGTTGGTGTGCATGGTGTCAAGGTCGATCTTCATCTGGAAAAATTGTGGTCGCACAACATCACGATCACTACCGGATTGGTCGACACGTTCTCGATCCCGCTACTGCTGAAGACCGTACAGTCCAAACGCATCGATGCCAAGCAATTGATCACCCATCACTTCAAGCTCGTGCAGATACTGGAGGCCTACGATACGTTTGGTAACGCCGCCGATACCAAGGCGTTGAAAGTGATCATTGAGGCTTAGGCTGTTCGCGCGCCGAATTTGGGATTGAGACATGACGGCAACGGCCACAATTGACGATCCATCCCTCAAAGAAGTCGACGAAGTTGCGAAGGCGCTTAGTGCAGACCTCGTGAATGGTCTCGGCGCGCAAGAGGCCTCACGCCGACTGCTGGCAAACGGTGCCAACGAACTGCGCGCGGCAACGCCCATACCGGCATGGCGCCGTGTGGTGGCGCATTTTCAGGATCCCCTCATTTACCTGTTGCTGGCCGCCATTGTGATCGCCCTCGTTGCATGGATGATTGAGGGGTCGGCTGGTTGGCCGGTGGATGCGATTGTCATCACGCTGGTGGTCTTGCTCAATGCCGCGCTGGGCTATATGCAGGAATCGAAAGCCGCCGACGCGGTGGCCGCATTGGCGCGAATGACGGCAGCAACCTCGGCGGTCTTGCGCAACGGAAAGGTGCTGCGTGTGCCCAGCGCCGAGTTGGTGCGCGGGGACTTGCTGGTGCTCGGCGAGGGTGATGCCGTTGGGGCGGACGCGCGCCTGGTTGAGGCCACGTCGTTGCGGGTACAGGAAGCCTCGCTCACTGGCGAGAGTGAAGCTGTGCAAAAAGACATCACCACGATGAGTAAGTCGGCACCGCTCGGCGACCAGCTCAATATGGTATTCAAGGGCACCGCCGTCGCGCAGGGCAGTGCGCGCGCCGTGGTCACCGCCACTGGCATGGACACGCAAATGGGGGCCATTGCCCACATGCTCGATGTCACCGTGGAGGAGCCGACACCGCTGGAAAAGGAGGTGGGTCACATGGGGCGTATGTTGGGAATTGCCATTGTTGTAATTGCAGTGGTGGTGGTGGCAACAATTCTGCTGGTCTCCAATATTCGCAGCGCCGCTGATGTCATTCACGTGCTGCTGCTCGGTGTTGCCCTTGCCGTCGCGGCGGTGCCAGAAGGGCTACCGGCAATTCTCTCGGTGGTGCTCGCCATGGGAGTGCAGCGGATGGCAAAGCACAACGCGATCATCAAGAACCTTTCGTCAGTCGAGACGTTGGGATCGGCTTCGGTCATTTGCTCGGACAAAACCGGCACCCTGACCCGTTCGGAAATGACAATCGAGCGCGTGATGACAGCCTCGGGTGCCACCCATGTCACGGGCGTGGGTGTCGCGCCGGAGGGGCAGGTTGAACGGGACGGCATCAAGCTTGCGGCCGGCCCACTACTCGACGAAAACATCGTGATGTTGAGCGGCGGTAGCCTGGCCGGCAACGCCGACCTTCGCCAGAGTGAAGCGGGTGAATGGGAAATTCATGGGGACCCCACCGAAGCGGCGTTTCTGGTCGCCGAAAAGAAGCTCGGTGTGTCTGAACGGCGCGAGCAGCGTTTCGAGCGCATCGGTGAAATCCCGTTCACGTCCGAGCGAAAGATCATGTCGGCTATCGAGCTCGACCACGAACACGGCGACGCGGTGGTGCTGATTACCAAAGGCGCCCCGGATATATTGCTTGGTCGGTGTACGCATGCGCGCGTGGGACGCGAGATTGTCACACTCGATGACGCGCGACGTGCGCAGATTCTGGCCGATGTCGACACGCTGTCTGACGCGGCCCTGCGTACCCTCGCGGTTGTCTACCGCACACTGGATTCAAATGAAGACCGAGAAGCCGGAGAGGCACTTGAGCACGATCTCATTTTTGTCGGCACCGTAGGCATCATCGACCCACCGCGCGAGGAGGTGGCAGTGGCCATCCGCGAGGCCCACCGGGCCGGTATCCGCGTGATCATGATTACCGGTGACCATCCGCGCACGGCCGCGCGCATTGGTGCCGATCTGGGCATCGCCGCCGCCGGTGCAAGTGCGTTGACCGGTGCGGAGATCGATGCGCTGGATGATGCGGCCTTCAACGCAACGGTGCGTACAACCTCCGTGTTTGCGAGGGTGTCACCCGCGCACAAGCTGCGCATCGTTGGCGCGCTACGGGCCGATGGCAACATCGTCGCGATGACAGGAGACGGCGTCAACGACGCACCGGCGCTGAAGGCGGCGGATATCGGTATCGCGATGGGGATCAACGGCACTGAAGTGACCAAAGAAGCGGCCAAAATGATTCTGGCCGACGACAACTTCGCAACCATCGTTGAAGCTGTGCGCGAAGGGCGCGGCATCCTCGACAATATCCGCAAGTTCCTGCGCTATCTGTTGTCATCAAACATGGGTGAGGTGCTGACAGTCTTTCTTGGTGTGGTCGGCGCGGGCATCATTGGGCTCAAAGGCGCAGGTGATGTCGTTGTGCTGCCGCTGCTCGCGACACAACTTCTCTGGATAAATCTGATTACCGATTCCGGACCCGCGCTCGCGCTGGGTGTCGACCCGTCCACCAATGACCTCATGGCGGCCAAACCACGACACATAAATGATCGGTTGATTGACGCACGCATGTGGGCCGACGTGATGCAAACCGGCCTGGTGATCGCGCTACTGACGCTGTTGACGATTGACATCTACCTGCCCGGCGGCTTGATCGAGGGGTCATACGATCTCGCCAATGCTCGCACGGCAGGCTTCACGGTGCTGGTATTGACGAGTATGTTTACCTGCTTTACGGCGCGCTCGGAGACCGCGAGTGCATTCACAAACCTGTTCGTCAACGGCTGGCTTTGGGGTGCGATCGCGCTGTCGGTGTTGCTTCAGATCGCGGTCGTGAACCTCGGTTTCCTCAATCTCGCCTTCGGTACAGTGCCGTTGGGGTTCGATCAATGGTTGCTGTGCGCGGCGATGGCCAGTATGGTGCTATGGGTCAGCGAATTGCGGAAATGGGTGGGTCGGGTGTGGGCCGGAGATTAACATGTTGGATATGCAACGTTCGTCTTCAAAAGGCCTTGAAAAATCATGAGACATGCAGAGCGACACAGAACAGACCGCATTGGCTGGCTGAGGGCAGCAGTGCTCGGTGCCAATGATGGCATTGTCTCCACCGCCAGCCTCGTCGTGGGCGTAGCAGCGGCCAGCTTGAGTCAGGGCAATATTTTACTCACCGGTATTGCGGGGCTGGTCGCCGGGGCCATGTCGATGGCCGCTGGCGAATATGTCTCCGTCTATTCCCAGGCCGATACCGAGAATGCCGATCTGTCACGAGAGCGCGCCGAGCTTGCAGCAGATCCCGCTGCGGAACAGCGTGAACTGACCGCGATTTACGTCGGACGAGGGTTAGCGCCCGACCTCGCACAGCAAGTGGCCGAGCAACTCACGATGCACGACGCGCTCGGCGCTCATGCCCGCGACGAACTTGGCATCTCCGAGGCCCTCAGCGCGCGACCGGTTCAGGCCGCCTTGGCATCGGCCACCAGTTTTGCCATCGGTGCGGCGCTGCCGCTGGCCGTGACGGCATTGGCACCCGCGCCGAATTTGATTGCCTGGGTATCGGGCATGTCGATTGTCTTCCTCGCCGTGTTGGGCGGCGTTTCGGCGCGCGCGGGCGGTGCTAGTGTGTTGAAGGGTGCATGGCGCGTCACCTTCTGGGGTGCGCTTGCGATGGCGATGACGGCGGGTGTGGGTACGCTGTTCGGAGCGGTTGTTTGACCAACGGGTGCGCGTACTCTTGGCGGGTGAGACGCCGGGCATTAACGTGATCGGCATGATGATGCTTCTGCAATTGCATGACCAAGGCGGCTTACGTGACCAAAACGGTTTAAGTGACCAAAGCGGCTTCATGCAAGCGCTCAGAAAATTGAGATAACTATATCCCAGCATAAGATGACGAAACTCTATATCTGGTGCGGTATTCGTGACAGTTTAGGCCTGAAAGCCGCGCCAGATATAGAGTTTCGCAACTGCGTTATGCCGTCACGCCCCAAAAATCAAAAGCGCCTAAACAAGGGCATCTGCGCCCGCAATTGCGCCAGCTCGGTTTCAAGCGCACGAATCTGCTCAAGTAACGTGAGCGCCAGCACCAGCGCATGAGAATCGAGTTCGAGTTCATTGCGCAGGCGGCTGGCGGTGCGCACAGTCACCACGCATTGGGCGCTGAAGCTCCATGGTATTGCTTCATTCGCCGGTGCTAGTGCTCCGGAATCGACCAGCTCATGGATTTCGTTTTCTGACAGACCTGACAGATCGACCAGATCGCTGATCGACACTCGTTGCGAATGATCCAGCCACAGCGTGTCATCAAATTCAGTTTGCATTTGCGGCCTCCTCAGTGAAATGACTTCGCGGATTAAATGTTGAACCCTCGGCCAGTTGTTTGTACAAGGCCTTCTCGCGTTCATCGAGCGTGGACGGCATGACAATTTTTACAATCGCGAACAGGTCGCCCGCCTCAGGTCCTGTTCCAGCTCCGCCACCGGGTTTGGGCAAACCGCGTTTGCCGAGCCGCAATTGTTGTCCGGTATTTGTCGAAGTTTTTACCGTGAGATGCACGGCACCGGCCAGTGTTGGTACTTCGATGGTGGCACCGAGTGCGGCTTCTGACGGCGTAAGTGGCAAGTCGATATAGAGGTCAAAGCCGTCGACGCGGTACAAGGGATGCGGATGCAATTTGATGTTGAGATACAAGTCGCCATCGCGTCCGCCGTTGTGTCCTTTGCCGCCCTGACCGCGTAGTCGTAAACGCTGGCCGTCAGTAGCGCCTTGGGGAATGCGTACTTCCACAGTGCGTGCTTCGCGCCGCATGCGGCCATGCTCATCGAAAACCGGCACGCTCAGATTGAGCGTTACCTGTGTGCCCTGAAAAGCATCCTCCAGATTGATTTGTGCTGCGACATCAAAATCTTCGCCGGGGGTCGGAAAGTTCGCGTTGGCCCGCCCACCGCTGCCACGACCGCGCGACAAGCTCGCGAACAAATCCGACAGATCAACGCCCTCGAACGACGAGTGGCCATCGTTAAACTGCGTGTTGAATTCCTTGCCCCAATCGCGCGACGGTTCAAAATCCTCGCCGGATTGATGTTGTCCGAGGCGATCATATGCGGCGCGCTTCTCGGTGTCTTTCAGTGTTTGATAGGCCTCCGCCACATCCTTGAATTTCTCTTCGCCTTGCGGGTCTTTGGAGACATCGGGATGATATTTGCGCGCGAGTTTGCGATACGCTTTTTTGATATCGCCTTCGCTTGCAGCCCGCTCGACGCCCAGAATGCTGTAGTAGTCCTTGTATTTCATTGGTCACTCATTCTTGAAAATGCCGGCCGTGTTTTGCAGCCGCAATGGCGCGAAGCGTCAAGATACAACCGGTGACGTTCTCGCTCTGTGCGCTCTCGCACATACAACGCGTGACCGTTTGTTTAACCTGCGTTCATCTATGAGCACCGTGCCGATGGAACCCGCAGCAATCGCACAGCCTACGCCGCAAGAGCTTGCGTTGTCGGGATGTTGGACTGCGCTCGGGATCGGCGGGATCGAACATCAGCTTGAGTCGGTCCGTGTTCCGGCCAAAACAGAGTTGGTTGCTGACGGTTCACTCATCAAAGCGCTCGACACGGGAGGCGCGTGGGTGCTGCAAAAGTTGCTCCTGCGGCTGCACGGCGAAGGCATTAAAGTTACGGTGAAGGGCTTACGGCCACAATTTTCAACACTGCTCGAAGTGGTGGCAAAACAGGTCGCTGATCAGACCAGCCATCCCGCACCGGCAACCATCAAACCGCCGGGCGCGCTCGAGGCTATTGGCCGCAGTGTAGAGTCGGCGTTTAAGCAGAGCGTCGCGCTGCTCAGCTTTGTCGGCGAAAGCGCCATTGCGCTCGCAGGCTGCATTACCCATCCGGCGCGTATTCGCTGGCGGCCCATCCTGTTCAATATCCGTCTCGCCG
>JAYURJ010000188.1:0-10092 GCA_043756275.1 Betaproteobacteria bacterium
CAAACACGCGGCTGCTTATGTGGTGATGCCCGGCGGTTTCGGCACGCTCGACGAACTTTCCGAAGCATTGACGCTCATACAAACAGGGAAGCTTCGACGTTTCCCGGTCATTTTGGTCGGCAGTGCGTTTTGGAGCGGCCTGATCGATTGGATGAAGACAACGATGGTGAATGAAAAAGTAATCTCTCCCGGCGATGTCGATCTCTTCAAAGTGATCGACGACCCGGATCAGGTGGTTGCCGCCATTTTTGCGCACTATGCCAATCGTGGTTTTACGCCTTCGCCTGGTGAACGCGCTCTGGAAATGACGCTGTAGCTTAGTCGGGCTGCGGTGATGTCTCAATAATCGGAGTTTGCCATGCGTGCATTTGCGAGTTTGTTCGTCGTTGCCATCATCACCACACTGGCGTTTCCTGTCGCAGCACAAAGCCAGAAAAGGCCAACCCCAAAAGACCTGCAAGTTGTCGAGGATGTGCCGTCGCCGCCCATCGTCAAGGACTACGATCCGGCCAAGGATATCAAGGTGACCAAGCGTCAATCTGGGACGGACATGATCGAGGAATACCGGCTTGGCGGACGACTCTACAGACAACGCATTCAGCCAGCGTCCGGTCCTGCATACGAATTGATCGACGAAAAAGGCGAGGGCAAATTTGTTCGCGTCGATGGGCCTGATCTAAAAATTGCCGTGCCGATGTGGGTGTTATTGTCCTGGTAAATCCGTGGCAAGATGTGTGGTCTTTCTGACCTTGCGAGTTTGTTTTCCGTGAATGTGTTTTTGTGAGCGTTTTTACCCCGATTACTACCGATGAAGCGCGCGCGTTTATTGCGCCCTACAATGTTGGCGACATCATTGATTTTCAGAACATCGCGGCCGGTGTGGAGAATTCCAATTTCTTCGTCACCACCACCGAGGGCCGGTATGTTCTCACCATTTTTGAGAAAATCCCGCGCAAGGATCTCGATTTCTACATGGGGTTGATGTTGCATCTGCATCGCAATGGCGTGCCTTGTGCCGCACCATTGCCGACCAGCGATGGATCCGTCATTCGTGAGCTAAAAGGCAAACCTGCCGCGCTGGTAACACGACTATCTGGTAACGACATTGCCCATCCAACGCCCAAAGATTGCCACGCTGTTGGTGCGGCGCTGGCGCACGTACACGATAAGGCGCAAACGTTTGGGTTGCAAATGCCCAACTGGCGGGGACATTCATGGTGGCGCGGTTATGCGATTGACTTGCAGAAATATTTATTGGTCAGCGAGAACCTGCAAATCGCAGCCGAGATCGAGCATCAGCAACATTTTGATGCGCTCAACCTGCCGCGTGGCGTGATTCATGGCGATCTGTTTCGCGACAATATCCTCTGGGACGACCATGGCACGCATCACACGCCACAGATGATCGATTTTTATTTTGCGTGTAACGAGCAATTGTTGTTTGATGTCGCCGTCGCTGCCAACGACTGGTGCCTCGATTATTCCGCGTATCCGGCAGCCAGGCTGCACGCCGCCAATGTTGGTGCACTGTTGACCGGTTACGCCAGCGTGCGCGCCTTCTCCAAAGCGGAACATGCCGCATGGCCGCAAATGCTTCGTGCCGCTGCGCTGCGCACCTGGCTTGGACGTCTGGGGTATCATCACTTTCCGCGCGATTCTGAGCTTACGCATCCAAAGGATCACGCGTTTTCTGCGCGATTGCTGCACTATCACGCCACCCACGAATCCAAAAACCGCGCCCTGATGCCAACGCTATCCTGAGCATCGCGGCGCAATAATAACCTTTAGCTCATATGCAAGTTATCGACGTACCCGCCAGCACTGGCGTTGCCTGGATCAAATTGTCTTTTGCCCTGTTTCGCGCCCAGCCGCTGGGCTGGATAGGACTCACGTCGGCGTGGCTTTTTACAACAATTTTATTGTTTTTTGTGCCGGTCATAGGCGCAGCCATTGCCACCATTGCGCAGCCTGGGTTTTTTGCGAGCTTCGTGCTCGCCGCGCGCGATCAGGAAGGGGGCAAACCGGTCGGCGTGCATCAATTGTTCGCCGCATTTCGCGCCAATGGGCGGCCACTGGTGACGCTAGGCTCGATCACGCTGCTTGCCGAAATCATGGTGATGGTAATTGTTGCCCTGATGGGCTTTCCCCGTATGGTGCCGGCGGGCGAGGGCGGGTTGCCGGATGTACAGGCGTACGTGCAGTTGCTCGATGGCAAAGAATGGTTGGTGTTTCTGGCCTTTGCGCTGATGCTCGTTATCAAGGCGGCGTTGTGGTTTTGCGCCGCGATTCTGGCGCTCAGTCCGATGCCGGCGACGCACGCGATACGCTGGAGTTGCTATGCGCTGATTGCCAATTTCCTGCCGATGCTGGTCTTTGGCATATTAATGACGTTGATATTTTTTGTCGCGGCGCTGCCGCCCTTTATCGGCATGCTGGTGGCCATGCCGATTTACGCCATCGCGCACTACGTCACCTACCGGGATTTGTTCCGGCCCTCGATTGAGGCTGAGAGTTGACGCAAGTCAATTTATCAAGATACATTCTGGATACAATTGAATAGTAGCATCGTTCTCCTCCGCTAGCCTCCGAGCGTCGGTCACGCTGGTTTCAAGGCGCAGGCCGGGTTCTGACGCTAAGCGCACCACTCTTTTTGTTGCGCAAACCCAAACGGAGATTGGCATGAGAATCTGGATTCGCGGCCTTTTATTTTTCTCGCTCATCGCGACAGCGGCAAGCGCCGCGGACATCGTCATCGGGCAGTCAACGCCATTGAGCGGTGCCAACGCCGACCTTGGCAACGATATCCGACACGGCGCACTTGCGTTTTTCGAAAAAATCAATCTGTCCGGCGGTGTGAACGGCAACAAGATCACGCTGGTGACGCTCGACGACAAGAACGACACCAAGCTCTCAGGTGAAAATACCAGGAAATTACTGGCTGAACACAAAGCGGTGGCCTTGTTTGGTTACGCTTCATCCACGCTCAGCATTCCGGCGATGCCATTTGTAAAGGAAAGTCGGGTGCCTTTCTTTGCGCCGTTCACGGGTGCCGACACGATTCGCAAACAAAATGATTTTGTCTATACCGTTCGCGCCACGTACGCCGATGAAATTGAAAAAATCATCACCTTCTGGGGCGATCTGGGTGCCACTCGCGTGACGGTATTGCACTACGATGACGCCGTCGGCAAACAGAACTTTGACACCGTCGCCAAGACGCTACAAAAATTCAATAAACAGCCGACCAGCATTTCCATCAAGCGAAATGTCGATCTGCCTGACGATGCCATCGAACGCATCAGGGTGTCGAATCCGCAGATTGTGCTGGTGACCACGCTGTACGCGCCGGCCGCGCAAATGGTGACAAAACTGCGCTTGAGCAATTTGCCTTATCTGGTGACCAGTCTCTCCTTCGTCGGGGCCAGCCAGTTGGCCAAAGCGCTGGGCCCGGAAGCTGCGGGCATTTCCGTCGGCCTGACGGTGCCGACGGCAAAATCGTTAAACGTGCCGGTGGTCAAGGAATGCGTTGAAGCCTGGACGGCGTTGGGACAGAAGGAGACGATGTCGGTGACGGCAATCGAATCGTGTATCGCTGCGAAAGTGCTGGTGGAAAGCATGCGCAAAGCGGGCAAAGCGGTCACGCGCGAAAGTTTGCAGCGCTCACTTTCAGCCATGGGCCGCATCGATGTGGGCGGGCATGTGATCGATTTCAAACCGGGATTTCGGCATGGCGGGAAATTCGTTGATATCGCTGTGATTCTCGCCAATGGCGAACTGCGCATGTAGCGTAAAAAACATAGAGAACTATGTAGAACCAACATTGACGGGTATTTCAGGCCATAAATGGCTGAAAAAGCCCACCAATGCTAGTGTTTGACAATTACATTCTGCATCAGAAATACAACTAACGGCGTTAAATGGCGGTAAGCTTTGCGTACTGCAGCGCCAGCCATTTCATGCCATCGGCGCGGAATTTCACCTGCACGCGCGCATCCAGTCCGCGACCTTCGAAATTGAGTACCACGCCTTCGCCAAATTTGGCGTGCTGCACGTTTTGCCCGATGCCGAATGGATAGGCATCTGGTCGCGCGGTTTCGAATCGCGCGCGCGATGTGTCAGGCGCACCTTCGCGACCGTAGTCGCCATCCGTGCCGTTGCTGTTGCGCTGTTGGCCAGGAGAATATGGGCGATCACTGCTGTCGCGGCCCTCGATCCACGCGCCACGACTGGCAGCATCGCTTTTGCCGCCACCCCATGATTGCTGCGCAGTAAAGCCACTGGTTGCGCGCGAAGTCGGATACGTTTGCGACCCTGACAGATAGCCCGATTGTTTTTCCGGCACGACAATCCATTTGCAAAGTGGTGCCGGGATTTCATCGACAAACCGCGAGACGATGCCGTAGCGAATTTGTCCGTGCAGCATGCGCTGGCTGGCATAAGAAAGATAAAGCCGTTCGCGCGCGCGCGTCACGGCCACATACATGAGCCGCCGTTCTTCTTCGACACCATCGATATCGTTGGCTGAGTTATCGTGCGGAAACAAGCCCTCTTCAAGGCCGCTGAGGAACACCGCCTTGAATTCAAGGCCCTTGGCGGCATGCACCGTCATCAGTTGCAGCGCATCTTCATTCACGCCCGCTTCATGCTCGCCCGCCTCCAGACTCGCATGCGTCAGAAAGCCGATCAGCGATGTGTCTTCACCCTCGTATTCCTCCTGAAACTGCGCTGTCGCAGTGACCAGCTCAGCCAGATTTTCCAGCCGATCCGCACCCTCCCGTTCGGCCACATAATGCGCACGCAAGCCGCTTTTTTCGAGGCACTCGTCGGTTAATTCCGGCAATGAAACTGCACCAGACGATGCTTTCAAGCCCTCAACAATTTTCAGGAACGCGCCGATCATGGATGCCGCGCGACCGCTAATTTCACCCTGTGCGATACCGGATGCCGCCGCTGCGTAAAACGAAATGTTGTAGCGCTGCGCCAAATCCTGCACTTGTTCCACCGAGCGCGCACCGATGCCGCGCGGTGGAAAATTCACCACGCGCGAAAACGCGCCGTCGTCGTCCGGGTTACCGGCAAGCCTGAGGTAAGCGAGTGCATGCTTGATTTCCTGCCGTTCGAAAAAGCGCAATCCACCGTAAACGCGATAGGCCAGACCCGCGCGAAACAGTGCGTGCTCCAACACCCGCGATTGCGCGTTCGAGCGATAGAGCAACGCCATATCGTTAAGCGACATGCCGGTGCGATCCAGTGATTTCACTTCATCGACGATGAACTGCGCTTCGTCGTTGTCGGACGCCGCCGCATAAATGCGAATCGACTCGCCCTTGCCTGCGTCAGTCCAGAGATTCTTCCCGAGTCGATCTTTGTTGTGCTGGATGACCGCGTTGGCGGCATCGAGGATATTGCCCTGCGAGCGATAATTTTGTTCGAGCTTGATGACATTGCCATCGGCAAAGTCGCGCTGAAATTCGCGCATATTGGCCGCTTCAGCGCCGCGAAAGCCGTAGATTGACTGGTCGTCATCGCCCACCGCAAAGACCGCGTTCTCGCGACCGGCCAGCAGCTTGATCCATTTGTATTGCAAGCGATTGGTGTCCTGAAACTCATCAACGAGAATGAATTTGAAACGCTCGCGATAGTGTTCCTGCAAAGCCGCGTTTTTGGACAACAATTCGTAACAGCGCAATAGCAGCTCGGCAAAATCGACCACGCCTTCGCGCTGGCATTGCGCGTCATAGGCCGCGTAAAACTCGACCTGCCGACGCGTGAATTCGTCGGTTGCCTCAACCGCATTCGAACGCAAGCCCTGATCCTTGGCACCATTGATAAACCAGCCCAACTCGCGCGGCTTGAATTTTTCGGCATCGACGTTCAGCGCTTTCAGCAGTCGCTTGATCGCTGATTGCTGGTCGGCTGAATCGAGAATTTGAAACGTTTGCGGCAGATTGGCATCGCGATAGTGCGTGCGCAACAGCCGATTACACAGGCCGTGGAAAGTGCCGATCCACATGCCACGCGTGTTGATCGGCATCATCGAAGAGAGGCGCGTCAGCATTTCCTTGGCGGCCTTATTGGTAAACGTGACGGCCAGTAGTCCTGCCGGGCTCACCTGGCCCGTTTGGATGAGGTAGGCGATGCGGGTGGTGAGCACGCGCGTCTTGCCGCTGCCCGCACCTGCAAGCACGAGCGCACTTACGCGCGGCAACGTGACCGCGTTCAGTTGCTCCGGATTGAGGTTTTCAAGAAGGCGAGGGTGATGCGCTGGATCGGGTGCGAAAGAATTCATCTGATGCCATCAAAAATGTCTTTGCATTATAAGGGCACGTTTCACCACTATCGACCAGTCCGCACTGACCCCCACTGTATAATCGCCACTTACATAAAATTGAAATCTCAAGCCTCGTTTCCCTATGAATTCTGCGTACCAGCCCAAACAGATCGAAACCGCGGCACAAGCCGAATGGACCGCGAAAGATGTCTATCGCGTGACTGAAAATGCTGTCGATAAAGCAGGTCAGCCAAAGCCAAAGTTCTATGCCTGCTCGATGCTGCCGTATCCATCCGGCAAGTTGCACATGGGACACGTACGCAACTACACCATCAACGACATGATGGCGCGCCAACTGCGCATGAAGGGCTACAACGTTTTGCAGCCGATGGGTTGGGATGCATTCGGGCTCCCGGCGGAAAATGCGGCGATGAAGAACAAGGTTGCGCCCGCCAAGTGGACCTACGAGAACATCGCCTACATGAAGAAGCAGTGTCAGGCGATGGGCTGGGCGATTGACTGGTCACGCGAGTTCGCGACCTGCGACCCGGAGTACTACAAGTGGAACCAGTGGTTTTTCCTGAAGTTGCTTGAAAAGGGCATCGTCTACAAAAAGACGCAACTCGTGAACTGGGATCCGGTCGATATGACCGTCCTGGCCAACGAGCAGGTGGTCGATGGCAAGGGCTGGCGCTCCGGCGCGCCGGTGGAAAAGCGCGAGATCCCCGGCTATTACATGGGCATCACCAAATACGCCGAGGAATTGCTCGATTGCGTGGCCAACAAGTTGACTGGCTGGCCGACCAGCGTGCGCGCGATGCAGGAAAACTGGATCGGTAAATCGGTAGGTGTGCGGTTTGCCTTTTCGCATGACATCAAGGATGCGTCAGGCAAGCTGGTGCAGGATGGAAAACTGTTCGTTTTCACGACACGTGCTGACACCATCATGGGCGTCACCTTTTGTGCGGTCGCTGCTGAGCATCCAATTGCGGAAGTCGCCGCGACGCGCGACGCCAAAGTTGCTGCATTCATCGAAGAAACCAAGCGTGGCACCGTCATGGAAGCCGATATGGCGACGATGGAGAAGAAAGGCGTCGACACGGGGCTGACGGTGAAACATCCGCTGACGGGAGAGCCGATACCTGTTTGGGTTGGCAATTACGTATTGATGAACTACGGCGATGGTGCAGTGATGGGGGTGCCCGCTCATGATGAGCGAGATTTTCTCTTCGCGCACCAATACAAATTGTCAATCAAACCTGTAGTCGCCCCGCTTGATTGGCCCGTTGATGAAACCATTTTGGGCGAAGGGCTATTTCACTATAACGATGGCACTGGCGAAAAGTCTGGGCCAGTGCTACACGCTCCGGGGCTTGAAATTGATCCAGCCACGGGCAAGGCAAAAAGGGACCGTATCCTTCATTGGGCCGCTTGGCGTGAATCTCATGGTGGATACGGTCATTGTGTTTTGAGCGGCGCAATGAATGGTATGAACTACCAGCAAGCCGTTGACTACGTCGCCACGCAAACCGCCGCCAACGGCGGCGAAAAGAAAATCCAGTACCGTCTCCGCGATTGGGGCATTTCCCGCCAGCGCTATTGGGGTACGCCGATCCCCATCATCCACTGCGCCGATTGCGGTGACGTACCGGTCCCCGAAAAAGACTTGCCCGTCATATTGCCACTGGATTTGATCCCCGACGGCTCCGGAAGTCCGCTCAAGACAGACGAGCGCTTCATCAACTGCGCATGCCCCATTTGCGGCAAACCAGCTAAGCGCGAAACCGACACGTTGGATACGTTCGTCGATTCGTCGTGGTACTACATGCGCTACACGTCGCCCAACACCGCGCCGGATTATCACGACAAGATGGTCTCATCAAACAACGACTACTGGATGCCAATGGACCAGTACATCGGTGGCATCACGCATGCGGTATTGCATCTTTTGTACGCGCGCTTCTGGACTAAGGCGATGCGCGATCTTGGCATGCTCAAGTTCGACGAGCCGTTCACGAATCTGCTCTGCCAGGGCATGGTGCTCAACCACATTTACTATCGCAAAAGCGACAAGGGTGGCATTGAGTATTTCGCGCCCGATGATGTCGAGCCGGTGATGGATGCCGCTGGCAAACCTGCGTCGTACCGGTCAAAAACGGATGGCCTGCCCGTTGTTTATGACGGCGTCGGCACGATGTCGAAGTCGAAATTGAACGGCGTCGATCCGCAACAGATGATCGATCATTACGGTGCGGATGCGGCGCGGCTGTTTGTGATGTTCGCGAGCCCACCTGAGCAGACGATTGAATGGTCGAGTGCGGGGGTGGAAGGAACGCATCGTTATCTGCGGCGCCTGTGGAATTTTTGCGCGGGCATTAACGACGCTGTGCGCGATGCGGGTGCCGTGAATGCTTCCGCATTGAGCAACGAGGCTAAGAAATTACGCCATGAAATCCACGCGACGCTAAAGCAGGCAAGCTACGACTATTCGCGCCTGCAATACAACACCGTCGTTTCCGCGTGCATGAAGATGCTCAACATGCTCGAAGAAAATCGCAACGCCGCACCTGCTGTTGTGCGTGAAAGTGTGTCGATCCTGTTGCGTGTGTTGTATCCAGCGTGTCCGCATGTGACGTGGCAGTTGTGGAGTGATCTTGGCCTAGGCAAACAGTGGGGCGACATCATCGATGCGCCATGGCCAGAACCCGACCCTGTTGCCCTTGAACAAGATGAAATCGACATGGTCGTGCAAGTCAACGGCAAGCTGCGCGGCAGCATCCGTGTGCCGAAAGCGGCGACCAAGGAACTGATCGAACAAATGGCGATCACCGATGTGGGTGTTGCCAAGCACACTGAAGGCCGACCGATCAAAAGGCTGATCGTGGTGCCGGGCAAACTTGTCAATGTGGTGGTCTGAATGATTATTTCGCGCGGGATCTCAATGGTTGCGGCATTGCTGTTGACGATGACGTTGTCGTCGTGCGGCTTCCAGCTTCGTGGCCAGTACGCGCTGCCATTTTCGAGTGTGTTTGTGTCGACCGCCGGCGCATCGGTGGTTGCCTCGGCGCTCAAGCGCGAACTCGCCAATATCCCCACGAAGCTGATGCCAAGCGCGAAAGATGCAGACGCCCAACTCAACATCCTAGAGGATAGACGGGAGCGGCAAATTCTGTCGCTCTCGGGTGCTGGTCGGGTGCGCGAATACGAACTCAAACTGCGCGTCAGCTATCAGTTGGTAGATGCCAAGGGTAGCGTATTTATTCCCACCAGCGAGATCCAGTTATCGCGAATCCTAAGCTACGACGATTCACGCATCATCGCCAAGCAGCAGGAGGAAGCATTGCTCTATCAGGATATGGAGCGCGATGCGGTCGGGCAAATATTGCGTCGCATGACGGCGATCAAGCGTACCGGCAATTGATTGCTCCTCCGCACTCAATGTGCGCGTCGGTCCTGTCGCCGGATAAGAGAGTCGCCCGCGAAGGAGTAGGCGAAAGCCTGAAAGTCGGGTTTATCGCAGATTTGAGTAGGGGAAAGCGAGGAACGCGTTCTCAGCATCGGCGCATAATCGTAAATCTTTAACCTCATAAGCAGATCGATCTCCAATAACAACATGACTTCGCAAATTTCAGTGCAACGCTGCAATCGTCCCGCAGACGGATTGATTTGTAGCGACCATTCGATATGTAACGCAAACTCATGCGCTTATCCCTCTACGTACTTAGGTCAGCATTCGAAGCTGGTGCGTGCAGATTTGCGCAATCAGGAAGTGATGTGAGCGTTAGCTATCGTTTGCTCGTGGTGGAAGACTCAGCCGACGA
>JAYURJ010000189.1:0-32506 GCA_043756275.1 Betaproteobacteria bacterium
CCAGATCGAGCATGGCGGTTACTGCAAAACGGCCTTTGGTGGTGAGTCTCATGGCGGATGTCCTGAAAAAAGCAGCGACGACAACTGCGGTTAATGTCCTACTAAACTACTCAAGTATAGAAAAACCCAGTAAATTAGTCAACTATAGATGGGGTAACAAGTGTTTGTCTTCAAGCGTCACAATCAAAAACGCAGAACAAGCATTGGTGCGGCTTCTCAGGCGCTTTCAGCCTGGGAGCGCCGTCAATACTGGAGTTTGAAGAAAAGTGGGGGCGTCATCACGATGCCTACTCCTACCGCAACACGGTCGAGCCAAGCAGCCGGGCCAGTTTTTTGTCGAACGTCAATACCTTCGAGTCATGCCTGGCTGCAACTGTCGCGATCAAACAATCAGCAAACCCCCACGCTACATTGCTTGCAAATTGTTCGAGCGTGGCATCAAAAATAGCCCGATGTTCAAGTTCGATACGCGGATTTGATTGGAGTACCCGCAGCACGTTGACAATTTCGGCGCGTCGAAGGCCAAACGCTGATTCCAGCAACCAACAAAGCTCTATCTGCACCACTTGCGGAATGATGACCGCCTTTGCTGCGCCAATTGCTTTGCGGGCGGCGGCACATTGCGCAGGTGCTTCAGCGTCATCCACCACCACTCGCGCTAACACGTTGGTGTCGAGCGTCACTTTCATGCGCGCTTCTTACGCCAGCCCTGCACAATCGCCGCATCCATTTGGGCGAGTGTCGCGGATTTACGTGCCTTCACCACGCCAAAAATCGCCGAGATATCCGGCTCCTTTTCGAGATAAACGCGCCCGCCATCCTCACTAAACCGGACACGATCACCCGCTGCCAGCCCCAGCATCTTGCGCAGACGCACGGGGATGGAAACCTGCCCTTTGATGGTGAGACTGGATGTTGTCATACTTGACCTGTTTGGTAGTACCAAATAATATTGTATTACATTCATAATTGTAATACTTTCATTTCAAGCAGGGTGTAGTTGGATGCGATTCAACGCAATGCAGTGTTTGTCTCCTCCCTTTGCAAAGGGAGGGTGTAGCAGGGGTTTCAAGCGGCATGCCGCTCGCCTGCGGAACGGTGCCCCGATGCAGCGGGGCACGCGGCCTGCAAGGCGGGAGGGATTTTCGTTGGTGAAAAATTTGCATCCGCGCTAATGTGCAACCAACCTGCTAAGACCTCTGATTAAGTCCATTTTGAGTGTGGTTCGATACTTCGACAGGCTCAGCACAGGCCGAGCTCACCACGAACGGAATCAATAAGTGTCCGCTCGTGCTGAGCCTGTCGTAGGACTTGATCAGAGGATCCCTAGCACTGGTGCGGCTTTCCGGCCACTTCGACAGGTAACACCCGCCCATGCTTGAGTTTCGTCAATGGGCATCTCTCAAAACCTCACTCCCGTTCGCCCTGAGCCTGTCGAAGGGTTGTGCACACTACGTTGAATCAATGACTTATTTCACCTGCACTTCGACAAGCTCTCAAGAAACAGCTTCTTTAATCTTTGTATTCAAAGGGTTGAAAATTGAGAAAAATTGAAAATCAGTCAATTAACTGGGGGCAAACAGCGATGCCGGTACGCCGGTACTACCTGCGCTGGATGAGCCAAACTATTTCGACCATCGAAAATCCCTCCCAACCTCCCTTTAGAAAAGGGAGGAGACCGCCACTTAGGCACATTCATTCACACGAAGCACTTCCCCCTTTGCTAAAGGGGGATCGAGGGGGATTTTATGTGTTGGCGCAATGCAGAAAACCTCCAACTCCTCGCAGGAAGTGTGCGTACATCACTTGGTCGTGACTAAAAATCCGTTCGATCACCATCGCGCCGGAGACCGCTGCCCTGTTTTTCAATACCGCCTTGCAACCTACGGCTGAATAACTTGCTCAGGACGAACGGGGTTATTAGAAGTTCCCCAATTTGCACGATGACCAAATCGCGCACATAATCGCACGATTAATCGTACTATTAAAGGTGCGCCAATGAATATTCTAAATGCCAACGATCTCAAGGTCGGAGGAGTCACAGCGATCGAAGCCGCTCTGGAGGATGCGCAGGAAGTATCCATCTCGGTCAGGGGCGAGCGCCGCTTTGTCGTCATGGGTATAGAGCAGTACCAGCATTTGCGCGAATGCGAATTGGAAGCTGCGTGGCTGGCGACGCAGGCCGACCGCGTGGCGGGCCGTGAGCGAAATATTAGTGCTGCGCAGCACAAGGTCGAGCTAGAGAACCGTCTAAAAAAACCTGCCTCAGCGATGACGGTTCAGCAGGAGCGCGCACGATATGACGCAGCGCAAATTGTGTCGCCGAAGGCCAAGACCGACTCGAAGGCCACTCGGCGCAAAACCGGCAAAGTCAGTTAACAGTGCGTTGGCAGCTTGTTTTCACGGAGTCCTATCTGCACCGGGCAGAACGTTTCCTGCGGCGGCACCCCGACCTTGCCGAACGTTATTTCAAGGCCATCGATCTTCTGGAAGCCGATCCACACCATCCCTCGTTGCGTTTACATGCATTGCGAGGAAAGCTCACCGGGTTACACTCCGTATCGATCAATCTCTCGTATCGCATTACGATCGAAATGGAGATTCGTGCAAAGGAAATCGTGCCGGTGAATGTCGGTACGCATGAGGACGTTTATCGATCATGAATGGTTCGAAAATGACTACACAGCGTAAAGCAATGTTGGCGGCAGTGAAGAAAGCGCCGCCGGACGGTAATTACGTTTGGGACGGTAAGGACGAAATTGATCGTCCATTGAGCCGCGAAGAAATGCAAAAAGGGGTTGAGGCATATCGCAAGAAACGCGGTCGCCCAATTAGTGCCGCGCGCAAGGAACAGGTGAGTGTTCGTTACAGTCCGGAAGTCCTAAGTTACTTTCGCTCGACCGGAGATGGCTGGCAGACGCGCATGGATGCGGCTTTGCAGCTTCTGATTAAAAAGCATCCGGAATGGTTGAAGAAACTCGGGTAACGCAACGACGACGTTTATCCCGACGTTTGATCTTGGGGAAACAAATCTAGAAAGTGCAGTCGCGGTCAAATAAGCCAAGCGCGACCAAATTGGCATCTTCATCATTTCGGCGCTCAACACATGAGCCGGGGCGTCAAAGACGATTGACTTCTGTTACAACCATCGTAAGATAGATGATAGCTCTACGGCCAATACCCTATTGAGCGAAATCTCCGGCAAGCAGTTAATTTATAAGCATTCACTACCGACAAAGACATGAGCAAGCGAAACGCCAAAACGACCTTTCAAACCTTAACGCTCAAGCTGGACGGTAGTGAAGTTACCGCAGAGCGTTTTGTGAAGAGCGTGTCTGCTTTCGTGTCCATTATCAAGGATGTAACCGAAAGCCTTAGCGGTGAGAAAAACAGCATCAAGTGGATTGTTACCGTTGAAAAAGGTAGCACCTTGGTTCATTTCACGCCCAAGCCGATCAAGGCAAATCCCGCCATAGTGAAATCCACCATCCGAGCTGTGACCAACGGCTTTAGGGAAATTGAAGAAAATGCCGGACGTCCGAGCCATTGGTCCGATTCCGCGTTAAAAAGTGCGAAGGAAATGGCGAGCGTATATGAGCCGACGGAAAATGCTTTGGATACTATTCGCATCGTTGCAGACGACGATACTTATTCGTCGATAACGAAAAATACCAGCTCCAACGTCGATAAAGTTGTCGGCACTGAAAAGCGCGCCTTTGGTACGGTTGAGGGAAGGCTACGCGGCATTACCGAAAGCGGTGGCATTCATGTCGTAGTGCAAGACGCTCTTACCCAAGGCAATATTCGTTGCTTCATCGAAGAAAAAGATATTGATCGCTTTATCGCAGCGTTTAGAAAGCGGGTATCTGTTTATGGTGAGATTCGCTATGGCCGTGATGGCGTGCCGTTAAGCATTAAGGCAAGTGATTTACGCGTGATGGGTGACCCCGGAAAATTGCCAACAATTCAACAAATGATCGGGATATACGCGTAAATCATGAGCGACCGCTACTGGGATTCAGGGTGTTTCATGGCGGTTTTCAACAATGAGGCCGGTAGGCTCGAGCACTGTCAGTCGGTTCTGTACGCCGCAGAGCGTGGCGAATTTAGAATTGTAACTTCGGCCCTTACGCTTACTGAGGTAATCAAGATCAAAGGTAAGGCGATCAAGGCAGAAGCAGAAGATCAAATTCGTGCGTTTTTCGAACACGAATGGATCATTGTGCGAGACGTAGATAGGTTCATTGCGGAACAGGCACGCGATTTTATCTGGAAACATAACTTGCAACCAATTGATGCGATTCATTTGGCGACCGCGTACAAGCACAAACTGCAAAATTTAGATACTTACGACCGCACCGACTTAGGAAAACTTGACGGTAAAGTCGGGTTACCACTGATGAAGATAGGGGAACCTCCGCTCATTCCCTACCAGACAGAATTGCCGGAGATCGAGCCGGGTGAAAAGAAACGTAATGCAAAGGCAACTAAGCGCGGAACAGGAAAACGAACCGTGAAATCTGCCAAAGGCTGACGATGTGTCGCGGCGCATACTGAGTACCTCACCGTCGCAACGCACCAATACTAAAAAACAGAAAATAACGAAGCTCGGTTAATGTCGGGCTTTTCACTTTTCGTGCTTACGAACCGCTACCGCTCTTCTTCTGCGGCCCCAACTGCGCCTCCAACTCCGCTAGCCGCGCAATCAACATCGCAACCTGCGCTTCCGATTGGTCGGAGCGGCCCGCCAGGGTTTTCAGGATGGCGTTTAGTGGATCGTTATCGTTGGTCGTAACTGCATAGGCGGAAAACGCCTGCCCCGCTTCGCCTGCGGCAACGCCTTCGACGATGCGAGCGGGAATGCCCACCACCGTAGCGCCGGGTGGCACTTCTTTGACCACCACAGAATTGGATCCCACTCTGGCACCTGCGCCGACGGTAAAGGGCCCGAGAATCTTCGCGCCTGCGCCGACGGTAACGCCATTGGCGAGGGTTGGATGGCGTTTGCCTTTGTCCCACGAGACACCACCTAACGTCACGCCGTGATAGAGCGTGCAATCGTCACCGATTTCAGCGGTCTCACCGATCACGATGCCCATGCCGTGGTCGATAAAAAAACGTCTGCCGATGGTGGCACCCGGATGAATTTCCACGCCGGTAAAAAAACGCCCGACGTGTGAGGCCAGACGTCCCAGCCATTTAAGGCCGACGCGCCAAAGCGGGCCCGACACCCAGCGATGCCACCAGATGGCGTGCATGCCGGGATAACACGTCGCCACTTCCAACCAGTTTCGGGCGGCCGGGTCGCGTGCGTACACGCAGTGGATATCTTCTTGAAGTCGGGAGAACATGTTGTGAATTGTCGTCTATTTTTAGTAAGTTGGGATTGCGTTGCTGCATTCAATCCCGGCGTTTTTGGGCGGCGGATTGCTGACAAGCTGCCAGCCAACCACGCAGGATCGCGACTTCCTCAGGCTCCATGCGCGCGCGGGTGAACAAGCGCCGCATGCGCGTCATAAATCGTTTTGGTTCATCGGGATTAAGAAATCCTGTCGCAATCGCGGTGGCTTCAAAATGCTTCAAAAATCCTTCCACTTCGCCCACGCTTGCTTGCGCGCGCGTGGTGTCAGCCGCAATGCCGAACGCGGCTGCCGTCATCATCACCTCATAGGCGGCCACCTGCACCGCTTGCGAGACGTTCAGCGACGAATACTCGCCATTTGCAGGGATGGCTGAGACCAATTGGCAGCGATCAACTTCTTCATTGGACAAACACATTGCCTCGTTACCAAAAACGAGGGCGACATCGCCGAAGGCGGCTTCTGATATTGCAATTTCTGCCGCCTCGCGCAACGGCTTGAAAGGATGCGAGAGCTCGCGCTTTCTGGCCGTAAAGGCAATCGCGAAACGCACATCAGCAATCGCCTCATCGAACGTCGCAACCACGCGCGCGTTCGTTAGCACATCGGTGGCACCGGATGCGAGTGCGAGGGCGTCTCGATGGGCGGTAACGTCGGCGATCTTTGGCGCCACTAGGACGAGATTAGTGAGTCCCATTGTTTTCATCGCGCGTGCGGCGCTGCCAATATTGCCCGGATGCGATGTCTCGACCATCACCACGCGCACGCGTGCAAGTGGGCCGACTTGTGGGCTGGCCAATGTTTCCAAGGGAGACGACGAAGCTTCATTCATATAAAATAAGGCCTTACTCTTGCTCTTTACTGAAAATTAAAATGCACCCGATGTTAAATATCGCCGTAAAAGCGGCGCGCCGTGCTGGTGCGATTATCAGCCGCGCTTCCAACGATCTGGACAAGCTTACCGTCGAGCTAAAAGCGCCGAACGATTTCGTCTCAGAGGTGGATCGCGCGGCTGAAGAGGCCATTATCGAGGTGCTAAAACAAGCATATCCCCAGCATAGCATTCTTGCTGAAGAGTCCGGCGAGACTAAAACCGACTCCGACTATCAATGGATCATCGATCCGCTGGACGGCACCACCAACTTTCTACACGGCTTTCCACAATATTGCGTCTCAATCGCTCTCGCGGTCAAAGGCGTGGTAAATCACGGCGTGATTTATGATCCAACGCGCAATGAATTGTTCACCGCCTCCAAAGGTGGTGGCGCGTTTCTGAATGATCGCCGCCTGCGCGTATCCAAAAAACTCCATCTACAGGAATGTTTGATCGGCACCGGATTTCCTTCGCGTGAAATGCATAACTTCGACCGCTATCTCGCCACGTTCAAAGACCTCACCCCCAAATGCGCCGGTATCCGCAGACCAGGTGCGGCAGCACTTGATCTCGCCTACGTCGCCGCCGGGCGCTACGATGGATTTTGGGAAATGGGCCTGAGCGCGTGGGATATGGCGGCTGGCGCGCTGATGATCAAGGAAGCGGGCGGCTTGGTGACTGACTTCAATGGTGACGACAACTACCTGAAAACGGGCACCATCGTCGCCGCGACCCCGAAGCCATTCCCCGCATTGCTGCAAATCGTGCAAGCGCACAAATAAATTCGTCATCGCCATGCATCGAATTGTGATTATCGGTGGTGGTGCTGGCGGGCTTGAGTTAGCGACGCATCTCGGCGACAAGCTCGGCAAACGCAGTGCTGCACACATCACGCTGATCGACCGCAGCCGCACGCATCTGTGGAAACCATTGCTGCACGAAGTTGCCGCCGGCAGCATGGATATTCATGCGCATCAGCTCGATTATCTGGCGCAGGCGCGCTGGCATCACTTTACGTTTGTTCTGGGCGCACTCGAAGCGTTGGACCGATCCCAATGCGCGGTAAAAGTCAGTGAAGTGCGCGATGACGGTGGTGAGATTATTCTGCCTGCGCGACAAATCAAATACGACACGCTTGTTATTGCGATCGGCTCCCAATCCAACGACTTCGGCACACCCGGCGTTAGCGAGCACACTTTTACAATCGACAACGCATGGGACGCGCATCTGTTTCACCGCCGCCTCGTCAACGCCTGCTTTAAAGCCAACTTTGCCAACGATGATCATGTCATCAATATCGTCATCGTCGGCGCTGGTGCAACGGGAGTTGAATTGGCTGCGGAATTGCACAACACGACACGCGTGCTGGCAGCCTACGGCCTCGACCATTTCGATCCTGAAAAGCAGATTCACCTTTCCATTGTCGAAGCCGGGCCGCGCATCCTCGCCGGACTGCCGGATTATCTTGCTGAAGCAACAGAAGACATTCTCAAAAGCCTGAATGTGGAGGTGATGTGCGGCGAAAAAGTAACCGGCGCACGCGTCGGCGCATTGGACACGGCTTCCGGGAAAACGCTATCGGCTGATTTTGTCGTCTGGGCAGCGGGTGTTCGCGCACCGGATGTACTCAAAGATCTCGACGGGCTGGAAGTGAATCGCTTAAATCAACTCGCCGTGCTGCAAACGTTGCAAACCACGCGCGACACAAATATTTTTGCACTTGGCGATTGCGCCGCATGCCACTGGCGAGACGGCCAGAATGTCCCGCCCCGTGCACAATCTGCGCACCAGCAGGCCAGCCATCTGGTCGGCACGATGAAACGCCGGGTTAAAGGCAACGCGGCAAGCACGATGCCCGAATTTCGTTATCGCGATTTCGGCTCTCTCGTTTCATTGGGCAACTACAGCTCGGTCGGCACGCTGATGGGGTTTGTCTCACGTGGCAGTGTGCGCGTGGAAGGTCTGCTCGCCAAAATGTTTTATATCTCGCTGTACAAAATGCACCTGATGGCGCTGCACGGTTTCTGGCGCATGGCGCTCGACACGCTCGCACGCATGATCAAACGCCAGACCGAACCACGGGTGAAATTGCATTGATGACGACAGCGACTGATAAATCGTTCAGCGGACACACGCCCATGATGCAGCAATATTTACGCATCAAGGCCGAGCACCCCGACACACTCGTGTTGTACCGCATGGGCGATTTCTACGAATTATTTTTTGACGATGCGGTGAAGGCATCGAAGTTACTCGGCATTACGCTCACCACGCGCGGCCAATCGGCCGGCACGCCGATCAGGATGGCGGGCGTGCCGTTCCACGCACTTGAACCTTATCTCGCCAAGCTGGTTAAAGTCGGTGAGTCGGTGGTCATTTGCGAACAGATCGGCGAAGTCACCAATAAGGGGCCGGTGGAGCGCGCCGTGACGCGCATCGTCACACCGGGCACCCTGACTGACAGCGCCCTGTTACCTGAGGCCAGCGATGTGCTGGTCGCGGCCATTCTGGTTCGTGACAATGTGTTGGGTATCGCGTCGCTGTCGTTGGCCAGCGGGCGATTTCGTGTGATCGAAACTTCTTTCACGCAACTGAACGCAGAGCTTGAGCGGTTACAACCATCAGAAGTGGTCGTACCCGAAGGCGCTGACTTCAACGTGAACGGGATGACTGTGCGACGCATGCCCGATTGGCAATTCGACACCGCGTCCGCTGAACGGCTTCTCGCAAAACAATTCGGCACGAGTGACCTCAACGGCTTTGGTTGCGAGGACATGCCGGTGGCGATATCGGCCGCAGGGGCGCTGCTCCAATATGTGCAACAAACCCAGCGCGGCGTGCTGCCGCACATCATTGGTCTGAGCATTGAGCGCAATGATGATTTTATTCGCATGGATGCTTCGACCCGACGCAATCTGGAAATTTCAGAAACGATCACACGCGAACAGGCACCGACACTGTTTTCGTTCCTCAACAACACCGCAACCAACATGGGTGCGCGGCGTTTACGCGAATGGCTGCATCATCCGTTGCGGGATCGTGCGGCAGTCACCGCGCGCCTTGAAGCCAGTGCCGCACTGCTGCCACACACCGATGGCATTCGCGCCATCATTGGCGACTGGGCCGATGTCGAACGCATCGTCACCCGCATCGCATTGAAAACTGCACGGCCACGGGATTTATCTGCATTGCGCGATGCACTTTTAACCCTGCCGCGATTGAAATCACAAGTAGACAATCTGCAAACTCCAGCACTGGCGCGGCTTTCAGAGGCATTATCTCTGGAAGCCAATATCCATGCGGGTCTTCAGGCATCGCTCAAAGACGAACCAGCTACGAGCCTGCGCGACGGTGGCGTCATGCGTGACGGCTTTGATGCGGAGCTCGATGAGTTACGCGGCTTGCAATCGAATGCGAGTGGCTTTCTGCTGGAACTCGAACGGCGCGAACGCGAACGCACCGGCATCAATAATCTGCGCGTTGAGTTCAATCGTGTGCACGGCTTTTTTATTGAGGTAACACAAGGTCAACTCGACAAAGTGCCGGATGACTATCGCCGTCGGCAAACGCTGAAGAACGCGGAACGTTTCATCACACCTGAACTGAAAGCGTTTGAAGACAAGGCGCTGTCAGCGGGGGAACGGGCACTCGCGCGCGAAAAATTTCTATACGACGCACTGCTCGACCAACTGCTGCCGGGCGTGCCAGCGTTGCATGCCATGGCGCGCGCAGTTGCGGAGCTGGATGTGCTCTGCACGAATGCGCTCAACGCAACCCGGTTTGGCTTGACCGCGCCCACATTCATCGATGAAGACCGCATTACGATTCAAGGTGGCCGACACTTGGTTGTGGAAAGTCAGGTGGAAAATTTCATCGCCAACGATTGCGACTTATCGCGATCACGACAATTGCTGCTCATTACCGGCCCCAACATGGGCGGTAAATCGACCTATATGCGGCAAGTCGCGCAGATTGTGTTGCTCGCCCACACGGGTTCGTTTGTGCCCGCAGCATTCGCTGAGATAGGACGCGTTGACCAGATCATGACGCGTATCGGCGCCTCGGATGATCTTGCTGGTGGCCGCTCAACGTTTATGGTGGAAATGACCGAAGCGGCATCGATACTGAACAATGCAACCGGCAACAGTCTGGTACTGATCGACGAAATTGGTCGCGGCACATCAACCTTTGATGGCCTCGCACTGGCCTACGCCATTGCCCGTCATCTGGCCGAAACCACGCGCTGCTACTGTTTGTTCGCGACGCATTATTTCGAGCTTACGCAGTTGAATGCCGAGTTGCCCAATCTGGCAAATGTGCATCTGGATGCAGTCGAGATGAAGGACAAAATTGTCTTTTTGCACAAGCTCGAATCGGGACCGGCAAATCAAAGCTATGGATTGCAGGTTGCACAGCTTGCGGGTGTGCCGAAGTCAGTCGTTCGTGCCGCGCGGAAGCATTTGGGCAGACTTGAAGCTGGTGACGCTACGCCTATGGCGCAAGGGAGCTTGTTTGTGCCGCTCGCAAAAGCAATCGAGGCCACACCGCATCCAGCGCTGGATGCGTTGGCCGATATTAAGCCGGATGAACTCTCGCCACGGGAGGCGCTGGAGACACTCTACGCACTGAAAGCGTTGAGCGAGAAGAACTAAGGAACCTCTGATTAAGTCCTTCGACAGGCTCAGGACGAACGGTAACTTATTGATTCCGTCGTGGTACGTGAGTCAGGGTTTCGGCGCGCATGCGCGCCGCTGCCGAGCGCCTGAGCCCGATGCGGCGGGCGATGGCTTGTCGAACCACATTCAAATTAGACTTAATCAGAGGCTCCCTAATGATGCACACCATGCGCGCCATGCACATGCCCGTGCGACAGCTCGTCTGCGGTCGCAGGCCGTACGTCTTTCACGACACACGAGAACAATAGCCGCTCGCCTGCCAGTGGATGGTTGCCATCAATGACAACCTGGCCATCGGCAATATCTGTGACCGTGTATACCACCCAACGGTCATCTTCCTCGCCCTGCGGCACGCCCTCAAACTGCATGCCCACTGTGACATTCGCGGGAAACACGCTCTGCGGCTCGACCCGGATTAATGCTTCGTCATATTCGCCGAATGCATCTTCAGGCTGTAGCGAAACGGAGAACTCTTCGCCAACCCCTTTTCCCGTCAAGCCTTGCTCGACCAAGGGAAATATGCCGCCGTGATCACCATGCAAATAAACCATGGTTTCTGCGTCACTACCCAATGCATTACCGTCACTGTCTTTTAATTTTGCTTCAAGTGTTACTACTGCGTTTTGATCAATGACCATGTATCTGCCTGACAAGTTTTAGAACTGAAGCGACGTGCTCCCGCGGATGCAGATCGCGGAGGATATGTCGCACCATGCCTTTTTTATCAATCACGAATGTCGCTCTTTGCGCGCTCGCATGCGAAGCGCCATTGGCACCGGGCTCGGTGAGAACGTCGTATTTTTTCATGACTTCGCACTCGGCATCCGACAGCAGCCGTAGCGACAACCCGTGCTTGTCACGGAACTCTTCATGGACGAGGCAATCATCCCGCGACACACCGAAGACGACGGTGTCACATTCGTCGAATGCGTCTTCGTGGTCCGAAAAACTGATCGCCTCCATCGTGCACACAGGCGTGCCATCGCGAGGGTAGAAATAAAGGACGACGTTTTTCTTGCCGCGAAAGCTGGAAAGCTGGATCATTTCCATGCTCGCCTCCGGCAGTTCAAATGCGGGTGCTCTCGAGCCAACGTGTAACATTGTCGTCCAGTCAGTCGTTAGATTAAATTGCGGTGAATTGCATAACTTCAAATTTATTCTAGCGCATTTTCCGAAATTTAATTGACGCTCTGCAACACCTTTTTAGAATGAATCCAGCATCCCCTAAAACAAGCGTTCGCAAATCAGCACCGCAACGATTGCCGCTGCTTGGCGGCATCAGTGCAGAAGTCTTTTTGCGCGAGTACTGGCAGAAGAAGCCGCTCCTGATCCGCAATGCGATTGCGGATTTCAAGGCACCCCTCAGCAAGCGCGAAGTGCTTACGCTTGCACGGCGCGATGAAGCCGAGAGTCGCTTGATCACGCGCAACGCCACTGCATGGGAGATTGAAAGCGGTCCGTTTTCAGCGGGTGATTTTCGTCAGCTAAGTGATGTTCTGTGGACAGTGCTGGTACAGGATGTTCAGCATTTTTCGCATGAGGCTCATGAGTTGCTTGCGCATTTCAATTTCATTCCGCGAGCGCGAATCGACGACTTGATGGTGAGCTATGCCGTGGCAGGAGCAGGGGTGGGGCCGCATTTCGACAGCTATGACGTTTTTCTGTTGCAGGGCATGGGCCGGCGTCGCTGGCAGATTTCGAGCCAGCGGGATCTGCGGCTAAAGCCTGATTTGCCGTTGAAAATTCTTTCGCACTTCAAGCCAACGGAAGAATTCGTGCTGGAAAATGGGGACATGCTCTACTTGCCGCCCAGCGTTGCCCACAACGGTATCGCCGAGACGGAGTGCCTGACGTGGTCAATCGGCTTTCGTGCGCCACCAAAACAAGAGATCAGCGTTGCGTTCCTCGATTATTTGCGCGACGAGCTTCAATTATCCGGACAATATGCTGATCCCGAACTGAAATCTACGCATCAATCGGCACAAATTGATGTCGCAATGCAGCGACGCATTGCCAGCTTGCTTGGCGATATTCAGACGGCGACGCGGGACAAGGCTGCAATCCATAAGTTTATTGGTTGTCATCTCACCGAGCCAAAATCGCACGTGATTTTCGACCCTCCGGAAACAACGCTCGACGAAGGCGCGTTTTGCAGGTTGGCAATTCAACACGGTCTGGAATTGGATTTGAAGACGCGAATGTTATATGACGGCGAGCACATTTTCATCAACGGCGAGGCACACGTGGCGGCACCCGGCAACTGGCCCTTTCTTCGTGAATTTGCGAATCGCCGGGCACTTGCCGGCGCAGACATTGCCAAACTAAAATCCAAATCGTTGCTGGCGTTTTTGTACGAATATTATTGTGATGGCGCACTGACGTTTGCGCGTCGATGAAAGCCGGGAAAGTGACCAGCGTTTGAACTATTGAGGAAACATCATGCCCGAACTCAATCCCCCACCTGAAAAACTCTATCGCCTGATGGAATCCAAAAGCGACGCGCGCGCCGCAATTGAGGAGGTGTTTGCAGAGACCCGCCGCGAACTACGGATTTTTGATGCCGATCCGAAAACACTCAAAGATCGCGATGTTGGCCAGCCAGCAAGGATTGAGACGCTGCGCAAGTTCCTGCTGGAAAGCCGCGATCATCGACTACGAATTGCGCTTCACGACACGCGCGGCATCGAGAGTGAGTTGCCACGCCTTATCGCGCTACTCACCCAATTTTCCGGCCAAGTCCAAATTCACCGTACTCTCGGGCAGGCTGCCGAAGCACGCGATCCGATGATCATTGCCGACGACGCCCATTACTGGCGCAAATTGCATATTGACCATCCGCGCTCAGTGCTGACGCTCCATAGCGCAGTGGATACCCGTCCTTTCATCGAGCGCTTTGAGGAAATCTGGGAGCAAAGTGAACTCGCCGTCACCGGTAGCAACCTTGGCTTGTGAGCAGCTAATATTGTGCACTGCACCAAGAAGCTGCTATACTTGAAGGTCGGTCGAAACAGCATTACAGCATCGAAGCAACTTAAAAGCTTTTTAAGTGTCGCGGTGATGGCTGGAAGGTCACATCAGCCGATAAAAATTTTGATCAAATTTTTCTCCAAGGGAATCAAATGAATAAGTCTGTCCTCATCGTTGCAATCGCTGCACTCGGCCTCGCCGCTTGTGGCAAAGAAGAACCAAAAGTTGCTCCAGCTGCTCCTAAAGTTGAAATGGTTGCTCCAGCTGCGCCGGCCGCTGCTGTTGTCGCGCCGGCAGTTGACGCTGCCAAAGATGCCGCTGGCAAAACTGTTGAAGCCGCTAAAGACGCTGCTGGCAAGTCTGTTGACGCTGCCAAAGATGCCGCTGCCAAAGCTGTAGATGCAGCTAAAGCCGCTGCTCCTGCTGCGAAAGATGCTGCTCCGAAGAAGTAATTTCTTCGTTGCCGTATTGCAAAAAAGCCGACGTTTCGTCGGCTTTTTTGTTTGTGTCTAGATTTCGCGCCAGTCGAAGCCCCGCTCCTGTTTTGCAATCCCAACCCAGCCAGCCTCACAGCCGAGCGCGCCTGCCAGTGCGGCCACCGCCAGGGACGGCAAGTTATTTCGTTGGGATAAGTGCGCGGCCAAAATATGTTTCAAACGCGAACAATCAATTCCGGCCAAAAGTGATGCAGAAGTGGTGTTGTCCAAATGTCCAAATTTGCCTGACACGCGTCTCTTGAGGCTGTCGGGATAGGGCCCTCGCATCAACATGTCCAGATCATGGTTGCATTCGAGTACCAACGCGTCGCAGCCGGAGAGCGTGCTCTGAATGTGTGCGGTAATTGAACCGGTGTCTGTCAGTACGCCAAGCCGGGCAGCACCGTCTGAGAACACATACTGCACCGGCTCGAATGCATCGTGAGGAACTAAATACGGCATCACTTTTACGTCGCCCACCGAAAATGCTTCGTGCGGATCGACAAAATTGAGCATCGCGGTCGACACTGATCCTTCGCGGAAAACTTTGGCGGTGCCGTGGGTCAGCCACACGGGGAGTTTGTGCTTTCGCGCAAATCTGGCGACGCCGCCAATATGGTCTGAATGCTCGTGCGTGACCAAGATTGCGTCGATGTCTTCCGGCATTAATCCGATGCGCGCCAGCCTCATTTCCGTCGCTGCCAAGCCAAAACCGCAATCCATCATCACTGTAGTCTGGCCCGCCTGAACAACGAGCGAGTTGCCCTCACTGCCACTGCCGAGCGAAGCAAATCGCATAGTCAACGCAAATTCCTAAACATGAAAACGGGCCCGGCATGAGTCATGGCGGGCCCGCTTGATTATCGTTGCATCCAATAAAGCCGCTTTAGCCCACAGGGCCTACTTGAGCTGTTCCAGCAACAAATTCAGGATGCGCTTGGATGTACTCGAGTTGTCCGGCTTTCCGTCTGCGCCTTGCACCGTGACATCGGACGAGCCGGCTGACTCGGCGACAAAAATGCGGTACTGCGGCTTTGAGGCCGGATCATCTTTTCGCCAAAACGCCAGCTTGTCAAAGAAACCCTTCTTGCTACCGCCGCTGGCTTTAGCTTCCACATCGGGGTCTATGTAGCGTACGAAAAATAGTCCTTTGGAGCGATCACGGTCTTCAACGGTAAAGCCGATACGGTCAAGTGCCAGCCCAACGCGCCGCCAAGCTCGGTCGAAGGGCTCATTTACTTTAAGTGATCCGCTTTTGTCCGGCGCGTAGAAGGCGCGTGCGGCGCTGGAGGCACCAAGGGCTGCACCGGCGACTGCATTCGGTCTGTCAGCTACCGCGGCAACACCGAATTTAGCCATCAAACGCGCCAACATTTCGGCTTCCAGTTCTTTGTCAGTCGCGCGTGGCTGCCAGTTGGTGCTGCTCTTATCTATATTGGTGTAAATCTCTTCCAGCCCGCGATGGCTAACGTATACGTCCGTGGTTCCCGGCTCCACACCAGCTTCCAATCTTGTGCGAAATTTGTCGCGGTAGCCCGAATCATAGAGACCATCCAAAACCCGCCCCATGGTGCGCCGAACGATATCCAGCGGAATTTTTGCGCGGTTTTCAGCCCAGTCTGTTTCCATGATGCCGACTTCTGGGCTCTCGCGTTTCAATATAAAACCGGTCTCGGTCCAGAACTCTTTGATCACCGGCCACGCTTTGTCTGGTGCAGATTTCACCACCAACCAGCGTTGTTCGCCCGCACGCTCGATGCGGGCACCATCGACTTTTGGCAGTACCGCGTTACCCGTAGTTGGTGCGACACCGCGTTCGCGGTTGTAACTGGAAAATGTAGTCGCCTTCGAATCCGGGATCACGAAGCGATCATCAACAACCGGTGATGTCAGGTCGGGTGGAACTTCCAGTGACGGAATCTTGCCGCCCTGAGAACGATAGTCGGTGTTTTTCCCCGACGACCCAAACGACCCACATGCGCTAAGAAAAATACTGATCAATGCCGCTGCGAAAGCGGCCAACAGATTACGCTTGGACATCATTTATGCTACTTCCTTTAATATTTCGTGAATGCCTGCCGCGTGCATGGCTTCGAGCAACAGGCCATGAAATTTCGCGTCAAAGGGCGTGAGTGGCAGGCGAATGCCGGTATCGATCAAACCCATTTGGTTGAGCGCCCATTTCACCGGGATGGGATTGGATTCGAGAAACAACTGGTTGTGCAAACCAAGCAGGCGATTATTAATCTGGATGGCCTTGGCGCGGTCGCCCTTGAGGGCGGCAGCACACATCTCGTGCATCAATCGCGGCGCGACGTTTGCGGTGACTGAAATAGTGCCGTGGGCGCCGAGAAGCATGAGCGCCAACGTTGAAACATCTTCGCCGGAATAAATGCCAAAGTCCTTCGGGGCACGCTTCAGCAGATCAGCACCCCGCGCCATGTTGGCAGTCGCGTCCTTGATACCAACGACGTTCGGAATTTCAGCCAGACGCAGCGTGGTGTCGTTGGCAATATCCGCTACGGTACGACCCGGCACGTTATACAAAATGATCGGTAGATCGGTCGCCTCCGCAATGGCACGGAAATGAAGATATTGGCCCTCCTGCGTCGGCTTGTTGTAATACGGCACGACCGAGAGTGCATAGTCAGCACCGGCAAGCTTGGCGAATTCGGTAAGGTGTATGGCTTCCTTGGTCGAATTGCCTCCCGTACCCGCAATCAACGGCACGCGTTTGGCGGTGTACTCGACTGCCGCCTTGATGAGCGTGCGATGCTCATCAAAATCAACGGTTGGCGATTCGCCCGTGGTGCCGACAATGACGATACCGTCGGTACCCTCGGCGATGTGCCAGTCAATCAGCGATTTCAGGCGAGTAAAATCCAGCGCGCCATCGGGCAACATGGGCGTGACAATGGCAACAAAGCTTCCAGTCAACATAGCGATATGAGGCGAAATCACGGCAAATTCGGGGAAGTGTCCATTTTAACGTATCTAAGGCTCAAAAGCCGCAGTGGTCTACAGGTGGTTTCAACGATTCGGTCGCATGGCTGCAATTCGTTGCACATTTGCGGGCTTGGGTGAATCGACATACAAGTCCTCAAAAGCAAGTACCTCCAACTGACCATGAACAACCTCAAGCAGTTCCCCACGGCGGAGCAAAAACTCCGGGCGCGATGGACGACCAAATTGCTCGTTTCCCGCTGCAAAGGTTTCGTAAATGAATACCCCACCCGGCGCAACACTATTAAGCAATGTCGTCATCAACGGACGGTGCAGGTAATTGGTGACAACCACGCCAGCGAATTTTTTGTCAGGATACGGCCATGGCCCGGCTTCAATATCGGCCTGCAAGACGTGGACGGCAGTTGGCACTTCAGTAAAGCCCGATATGTCGCAATCCACGGCTGCCACGTTGTAGCCGATTTCTGCAAAGTAGCGCGCGTGTCGTCCAACCCCGCAAGCGACATCTAGCACCATGCCGCCCTTGACGACGTTTGGGGCAAACCGAATCACCCACGGCGAAGGGGCAAGCTGCGAATGGGGCGTGTTGGCGTTAACGGTCATATACCAATCATAAGCGAGGCTCTGCGATAATGCCTGCATGGGAGAAAACTGCGCAAAAAGGATTGATCGCGCGCACTGCGAGGCGCTTGACGCTGCCGATTCACTGCGGGGTTACCGGACGCGTTTTGAATTGCCCGAGCACACCATCTATCTCGACGGCAATTCGCTGGGTGCCTTGCCGAAATCTACAGCAGCACGGATTAATAGCTTGGTGCGCGATGAATGGGGGCACGCGTTGATTCGTTCCTGGAACTCGCATGCCTGGGTCACGATGCCGCAAACCGTTGGCGGGAAGCTCGCCCGGCTGCTTGGCGCAAGTTCGGCCGAGGTTATTGTTGGCGACTCCACCTCTGTCAATATTTTCAAACTGTTGGCGGGCGCATTGGCAGTGCCTGACGTGAATAATCGCCGGGTGATTCTGTCTGAGCGCGGCAATTTCCCGACCGACCTTTATATCGCAGAGGGCTTGAACGCGCTGCTGGACGGCAAGTACACATTGCGGCTGGTCGAGCCTGATGAAGTCGAGGCCGCGCTAGACGCAGATGTGGCGGTCGCGTTAATTACACAGGTCGACTACTGCACCGGCAGACTGCATGACATGGCGCGATTGAACAAACGCGCAAAAGAAAACGGTATGCGCATTTTGTGGGATCTTAGCCATAGCGCAGGTGCGATTGCGTTGGCGCTGAACAGCGACGGCACTGAATTGGCGGTGGGCTGCGGCTACAAATACCTCAATGGCGGGCCGGGAGCGCCTGCCTTTGTGTACGTGGCCAAAACATTGCAAGCGAGTTTTGCGACACCAATGTCAGGCTGGTTTGGGCATCAATCGCCGTTCGCATTCGAGAGCACTTATACGCCGGCACCGGGAATTGAGCGACTGCTATGCGGCACCCCGTCGATAATCGCAACGGCTGCGTTGGAGTGTGGAATCGACACCTTCGAAAACGTAGCAATGGCGAGCCTCCGTGAAAAATCGCTCGCACTTACTGAACTTTTCCGCGACCTTGTCGATCAAGAGTGTTGCGATTTTGGTTTTAGCTGCGTAACCCCGACCCAACCGGAGCAACGAGGCAGCCACCTCTCGTTTGCACATGAGCATGCGTATCCGATCATGCAGGCAATGATCGACCGCGGCGTGATTGGCGATTTTCGGCGGCCGAACTTGATGCGGTTCGGTTTTGCGCCTTTGTATGTCCGCTTCGATGACTGCTGGAATGCTGTATCCATTTTGCGCGACGTGATGTCGAGCGGGGTATGGAAGGCAGATAAATATCACCTGCGAAACAGCGTAACCTGATCACGATTTAGCCATTGAGAATATGAAGACACTCGCCCCAATCAAAATCAATTTTGACCTGCCGTTGCAAACTACCAAGCGCATGCTAATCACGCCCGGCGCTGCATGGGCCAAAGTGCTTGCCGAGCCAACGGGTGTCGAACGAATCGAGTTAAAAAACCGCATCAAACAACTGCTCAAGGCGCAAAACGCGGTGATGGTTGCGCACTATTACGTGCATCCTGATTTGCAGGATTTGGCGGAAGAAACCGGCGGCTGCGTTTCGGACTCGCTGGAAATGGCCCGCTTTGGCCGCGACCATCCCGCACAAACGGTGGTGGTGTGCGGCGTTCGATTCATGGGCGAGACGGCCAAAATCCTCAATCCGGAAAAACGTGTGCTGATGCCGGAACTGGAAGCGGAATGCTCACTCGATCTCGGTTGCCCGCCGGACGATTTTGTAAAGTTTTGCGATCAACATCCCGACCGTACCGTCGTCGTTTATGCCAACACCAGTGCCGCAGTCAAAGCCCGCGCTGACTGGATGGTCACATCCAGCATCGGACTGAAGATCGTCCAACATCTGCACGCCAAAGGCGAAAAAATCATCTGGGCACCAGATCGGCATCTTGGTGCCTACATTCAGCGTGAAACCGGTGCCGATATGCTGCTTTGGCAGGCATCCTGCATCGTCCACGACGAATTCAAAGCGTTCGAGCTGGAGGAGCTGAAGAAACAACACCCGCTCGCGAAGGTGTTGGTGCATCCGGAATCACCAGAGGCGGTGATCAAACTGGCCGATGTAGTGGGATCGACAACGCAGATTATCCGTGCGGCGCAATCGCTATCAGCGAAGGAATTTATCGTCGCGACCGACAAGGGTATTTTTCACAAAATGAAGGCCGCTGCACCTGGCAAGATATTTATCGAAGCGCCGACTGCGGGAAATTCTGCTACCTGCAAAAGCTGCGCGCAGTGCCCGTGGATGGCGATGAATGGCTTGGCCAATTTGGCGGATGTACTGGAAAATGGCAAAAACGAGGTTCATGTTGACGCCGATATTGGACGCCGCGCAAAACTGTCCATCGACCGCATGCTGGAGTTCGCCAAGGGGCTGGATCTGGCAAAAACCCCGGTCAAAAATGAACCGGGAAGGACAAATGGCACTGGTATAGGCCCCGCATAGCGCCGAACTTCACGACCGTGCCCTAGCGCAGTCACAATAATTAACACGGCCATTGATCGGAATATGCGCTGCCCTATAGATGCAATGCGGGTGCTGGGTTACACTTGGTTTAACAATCAACGCGTTTGACCACATCGTAAAATCAAAAACAATCGGTCAGCGCAAACACTATTACAACGACAACGCAACGATTACCACACCTAACATGAGTGATGATGTATTGAACGGCAAAGATGGAGCGACCGCACAGATAAGCGCGGGTGAAATCGACCCTGCCATTCTTGCCGAACTCACGCGCGCGCTGTTGCCCTATTTGGGTCCCTATTCCATCACCACCGTTAAGCGCGCCAGTCGAACCACCACCGACGTTAAGGAAATAGTGCGGATGGTCTCCCAGCACATCGATGACCTTGGCAAACGCGAACTTTTCATCAAAAGTGCCAAGCGAATACTTAATGATGTTCGTCCAGAGCACAACCGTCAGGCAACACCAATACGCACCCCGCAAGTCAACACCGGTGGTCGACCGGCAACGCCGATTACGCCTGAATTGATGCGACGTGGCGAGGTTGCGCTCGCCCCCATCATTGGGCCGCTTGCCAGCGTGCTGGTGCAGCGCTATGCAAAAATATCCGAGAATTCGCGGGATTTTTTCGAGCGGCTGGCCGGACATTTACGCTCAACCGATGAGCGCAAAACTTTTTTTTCCAACATCCGCGATGCGGGCGGCGATATCGCCGCGCAAAGTTGATGCCGTATCGGGATGATGCGGTTTTTTGCATTGCCCGAATTCGCTATTTGCTCAAGGAGTGCCCCCCATGGGCCTGAGACTCAAATTCAACTTGATGCTGCTCGTCGTGTTTCTGGCGGGTTTTGCGACCATCGGCATCGTAGCAAAACGCTATCTCGAAAATCAGGCCATTGACGACGCGCAGCGGGCGGCGATGGTGGTACTTGATGCCGCTGGCTACGCCAAACTTGATCCGCGGATCGCGTCAGGGCTGGGTTCCCGACTGGTTGATATGAAAATCCGCGAATTCTCACCCGATGACAGTCTGCGCGGCGTCGAAGCACAGGTGGCGCTGCGGCTGAAATCCAACGGCAGCGGCCAGATGACAGAAGTCATCACGGCGGCGACCGGCGAACGGCGGCTTGCAGTGGCACGTACGTTTCGCGCCGCCGACACGGGTGCGGCCACGATTCGTCTTGCCAATATTGATCTCGCCCCGATTATCGTCACCGTCAATTTGGCGCTGACGACGCTCATGAGCTCGATCGGCATCGTGTTCCTCGCCGTTTTTATTGTGCTCAATCTAATGCTGGACCGGATGATCGTGAGGCCTGTGGCAGAAATGGCGCTGCAGGCAGATGCTGTGTCGATCGGAAATTTTGAGATTCCTGAATTCACACCGAAGTCCAAGGATGAAATCGGCGTGCTCGGTGTTGCGTTTAATCGTATGCGGCGAAGTACAGAAGAGGCGATCAAACTGTTGAAGGGTGCTAATTTCTAGGCATGCAATGTATCAGCCTTGGTACAAATTGCTCCCGCGGTAATGCGCCTGCATATGCCGTAACCCGACCAGCATGGCCGCACTGGCTGGCAACGCGAGCAAGACCCCAAAAAAACCGAATATCTGCCCGAACGCCAATAGTGCAAACAGCACGACCACCGGATGCAATCCAATGCGGTCCCCCACCAACCATGGCGTGACCACAAAGCCCTCAAGCAGTTGGCCGACTGTAAATACGACCCACACCAGCGCCACGCCGTTGATCGACGGAAACTGCATGACTGCGGCCACGGTTCCCAGCAGCAGACCGGTACCGCTGCCCAGATAAGGCACAAAAACGAGAAGGCCCGTGATCAGCCCGACTGGCAATGCGAAATTCAGCCCGACCAGCCACAGACCGACGACATAAAACACCGACATGATCGCCATCACCGAAAGCTGACCGCGCAGAAACTCGGACAATACAGCATCAATTTCGCGGCTGATGGTTGTTACGGTTGCGTGGAATCTGCGCGGGATGGTGTCGTCAATATTTGTGATCAAGATATCCCAGTCGCGCAGGATGTAAAACAGCACGACCGGGATCAATAGCAAATTGATCAGAAAGCCGAAGACTGCCAGCCCGCCGACACCAACGGAGGCGAATACTTTTTTCGCTATTCCAGATGCGTCGGAGATATTGTCGGCGATGAATTGGCGGAATGAGGAAAAATCAAGCGTGATTGCCACACCCAGTTTTTCATTTATCCACGGAATGACATTGGTTTTAAGTTTTTCGACGAAGCCTGGAATTTCCTGCGTCAATTGCGCGATTTCTTTGGCAAACAATGGCATGACAATCAAAAACAACAACACAATGCCGAGCAGCAACAGCAGCACGGCAATGGCCGTACCGAAAGCCCGTGATACGCCTCGCGCCTCCAGCTTGTCCACGAGTGGGTCAAAAATATAGGCCAGAATGGCGGCGGCGAGGAATGGCGCCAAAATTGGCGACAGCGCCCACAGCAGTGCGGCGAAGCCCAGAAACGCCAATGCAGGCAGCGCATAGTGCCAATCGAGCCACGCAGGCGGCTGCGGCGCGCGTTTGGCGCGCAACCGCGCAAGAAATGCAGGCTGGGTACCGGGACGTACATCTCGTGCATCTGAAGGGCGGCGGGAAGACATTTCCAGTAAAATTCTGGTGGTTGATTCCCGCATCGTAACTCATAACTTGCCTCGGCCTGCAGTGTTGGCTGAGCGCAATTGCATTAGGCCATGACAAATTCTCTCGCCCCCCTGACCTACAAAGAAGCTGGTGTCGATATAGACGCTGGCGACCAGCTCGTCGAAAACATCAAGCCGTTTGCCAAGCGCACAATGCGCCCGGAGGTACTGGGCGGCATTGGCGGTTTCGGCGCGCTGGTGGAAGTATCGAAAAAATTCAAGAACCCGGTGATGGTCTCGGGCACCGATGGCGTCGGCACCAAACTCAAACTCGCCTTTCATTTGAACAAGCACGATACCGTCGGCCAGGATCTGGTGGCCATGAGCGTGAATGATATTTTGGTGCAAGGTGCCGAGCCGATTTTCTTTCTCGATTATTTTGCCTGCGGCAAACTCGATGTTGCTGTTGCGACCGATGTGGTGAAAGGCATCGCACACGGCTGCGAATTAGCCGGCTGCGCGCTGATCGGCGGTGAAACAGCGGAGATGCCGTCGATGTATCCGGCGGGCGAATACGACCTCGCCGGCTTCGCGGTCGGTTTGATCGAGAAGGAAAACATCATCACCGGGCGCAGCATCCAGCCGGGCGATGTCGTGCTTGGACTCGCCTCGAGCGGCGCGCATTCGAACGGCTATTCGCTCATTCGCAAAATCATCGGGCGATCCGGCATCGATCTGCACGCCGTCAACAACAAGCAACTGGCGCTCGATTTGCTGGCCCCCACGCGCATCTACGTGAAGCCTTTGCTTGCGCTGATGGCCGCGCACCCGACGATGGTGAAAGGGATGGCGCACATTACCGGCGGTGGACTGACTGAAAATATTCCGCGCGTGCTGCCGGATGCGGTAACGGCTGTTGTCGATAGAAATTCGTGGGTTGCGCCGCCTGTGTTCGCGTGGCTTCAGGAGCACGGCAAGGTGGATGCCGCCGAGATGGCGCGTACGTTCAATTGCGGCATCGGCATGGCGGTCATCGTCGCCAAGGACCATGCCGCGACGGCTATGGCGCATTTGCAGGCTGCGGGCGAAAATGTATTCACCATCGGCGAAATACGAACGCGCTCGGCAGGCGAAGCGCAGACCATCGTTGTCTGAATATATTAAAACTCTAGCACTGGCGCGGCCTCTGGAGCAAAAACGCCTAGTAAACCGCACCAGTGCTAGAGTTTTCATATTTTGTTCTCCATAGATCAGCGGACAATGAAATCCATCGTCATCCTGATTTCCGGTCGCGGCTCGAACATGGCAGCGATTCTGAATGCGGCATTGCCGTTATCGATCCGTGCCGTCATCAGTAACCGGCCCGACGCAGGCGGGCTGGCCATCGCGGCGCAACGCGGCATAGAGACCCGCACCGTCGATCACAAAGCGTATGCATCGCGAGAGGCTTTTGATGCGGCGCTCAATGCTGAGATCTGCAAATTCTCGCCGGATATCATTGTGCTGGCAGGTTTCATGCGGGTGCTGACCGAAAATTTTATTGCGCAATATCCGCGACGCATCATCAATATCCATCCGTCGCTGCTGCCCGCGTTTCCCGGCTTGCACACGCACCGTCAGGCGCTGGCGGCGGGGGTAAAAATTCACGGCGTCACGGTGCACTTTGTCACGCCGCAGCTCGATCACGGACCGATCATCGTTCAGGCCGCGGTGCCGGTGCTGCCGGGCGACGATGAAAGCACACTTGCCCAACGCGTGCTCGTGCAGGAACACCGGATCTACCCACAGGCACTGCGTTGGCTGGCCGAGGACCGTGTCGTGTTCACCGCGAACGATGTCGTCGAAATTCGAGGGCTGAGCGTTTCTGCAAAGGTTGAGGATCAGTATTTCCTCGTACCGAAAGAATAGCGTTATGTGGCGCTTGTGTTTCCCTTCCAGAATGAAAACTCGGCCCGCGATTTTTATATTGGCGGCACACCTGCTCGTTACTGTCGCGACAGCAGCATTGGCAGAAGCCGCTGACAGCACACCGACGCTGGTGAAGTCGACCTACAAGGTTTACAAAAGCGGCGTCTGGATCGGCACTATCGAAGAGCAATTCAGCCGCGACGGTGACAACTACAAACTCGTGTCCGATACCGAAACCGCCGGGCCGTTGCGTTTGTTCCTGCGTGACCAACTCAAGGTGACGTCTGAAGGCACGATAGATTCTGGCGGCCTCAGGCCAAACAGCTACCATTTCACACGCCGCAATAACCAGAAAAAAAATATCTCGGCGGTATTCGATTGGAGCAAACGCCAGATCCTGTCGCACCACGCCGACGAGGATGAAATTTTTGATTTACCTGCCAGCACGCAGGATCGCGTCTCAGCGATGTATCAGTTCATGTTCAATGTCCCACGCGCGGCCGAGGTAAGCCTGTGGATGAGCCAGGGCAAAACGGCGGAGCTGTATCGTTACCGCAAAATGGGCGCGCCGACATTACTGATTAACAAGGAAAGCATTCCCACCGTCTACTACGCTCGTGAGGCTGCGGCAGGCGAATCCAAGGTGCATCTGTGGCTGGGCACGGGCAAGGACAAATATTATCTGCCGGTGAAAATTGTTTTCGAAGACGAGCACGGCGCTTCTCTCGAACAGATATTGGTGTCGCTTTACACCGAGCACGGCGGTAAAGGTTGACGGGGCTTACGGCACAAACCTCGCGCGATCATACTTCATACCTCTGATGTGGTGCGCGCCGAAACTTTGCTTCACGTACCACGAACGGAATCAATAAGTGTCCGTTCGTCCTGAGCCCGTCGAAGGACTTCAGCAGAGATTGCCTAAGGTTTGAACCGCTGAATGTTGCGCATCTGTTGCGCGCCACCGGTGAATGTGTAGGTGAGCTTGCCTTCATCAGCCGTGCCGAAGTTGGTGAAGTCAAGGCTGGCCGAACCCACGACATCAAAAAATGTTAGCCCCGGTATTGGATTCGTCGGGCCGGCCAAACGGCTGGTCTGGCGCAGGGGGGTCGTCACAGTAGCCGAACTTGTCGCCCATGTCGGTTGGAAGACATACCACATCGGTTTGCCGTCAGGCGTGTAGGTGAACCATGCCGCCAACATGTTATCGCGTGCGTCGTGCCAGATGAACAAGCCCCAGCCTGAATCGGCGGGGTCCCACCAGTGGCCTGAGTAATCGAGGCGGACGTAAGGGGCAACCTTTGCGGTGCGGGCATCGGTGACGGTGAAGGGAGCGTTGTCGATCGCAACTCCGCCGAGGTCATCAGGCGCGGGGGGCCGAAACAAAGTGAGCGTGTAACTGCCCGCCGGTAACCTGCCCAAATCGATTTCTTCGCGAGGTTGTGGTGGGTCAGGACAAAGCGTGTTGAGCGACAAGCGCAAGTGGCGGCCCATCGTGACGGTGAGCTTATTTTGTGCCATGTTGACTGAGTATGAATTCCCCGCATAAGGGGTGACTCCTCCGCATGTGGTATTTGCAATGCTCAGTTTGATGTTATCAGCCGATGTGGGATTGGCGGGCAAGAGGACGTAGTCGAAAGGCAATAGCTGTGCCTTTACTGCGCCTGTGGTGAGAACGCCAAGCAACGCAACAGCAAATAACTTCATCTGATTGTTCAAGGTTTGAACCGCTGAATGTTGCGCACCCGCTGCGCGCCACCCGTGAATGTATAGGTGAGCTTGCCCTCATCAGCCGTGCCGAAATTGGTAAAGTCAAGGCTGGCCGAACCGGCGACAGCATAAGAGGTAGGGCCGGGTGGTGGGCTCGTCGGGCCGGGCAAGCGGCTGGTCTGGCGCAAGTCGGTCGTCACAGTGGCAGAGCTTGTCGCCCATGTCGGTTGAAAGACATACCACATCGGTTTGCCGTCTGGCGTGTACGTAAACCACGCCGCCAACACGTTATCGCGTGCATCGTGCCAGATGAACAAGCCCCAACCTGAATCGGCAGGATCCCACCAGTGGCCTGAGTAATCGAGGCGGACATAGGGCGCGACCTTCGCTGTGCGGGCGTCTGTGACGGTGAAGGGGGCGTTTGAAATTAAAGACCCGCCTAACGTGAGGCCCGGCTGCTCGATCAAAGTTAGTGTGTAATTGCCTGCAGGAAGTCTACCCAAATCGATCTCTTCGCGAGGTGCGGCCGGGCATAGCGGAACAGGATTAAGCACATGCTCGCCCAATGTGACCGTAATATTGTTTTGCGCCATGACCACGTGGTATGGATTGGCTCTGTAAGGAATACCTCCACCGCAAGTACGATCCGATATACTTAGTTTGAGGCTATCTGCCGAGGAAGGATTAGTCGGCAAGAGGAAAGCACTGACACTGCCTGGCAATTGCTGCGCTTTCGCTGCTCCCGCGCAAAAAGCGCATAACAGGCCGACGGTAAATAGACTCATATACTTCTTCATGATTGTTTCCCCTCAGGTTGCGTTGTTACCATTGAGCGCACGGCTGATGACTGACGCGAAGTGCGCATGGGCGGACAGTTTGAGCAGAATGACAATCGCTGCCGCACAGCGTTGTGAAACGCGTAAGTCGCACGAATCATTGCGGCCTCCCATACATCACGGTGGATTTCACATCCCCTTCCGAGTTCCGACAAGTCATTAGCCACTTGTATCCTTCATAGGGCGTGGCGTAGCCAAAATAAAAGGTTGCGTATTGGTAGTAGGTTGGGGCGTAAGGGCCACTGTCCCACAACAAGGTCTGCGAAAAAGTCGGCGTCGCGTTGCTGTCAAAACTTGGATGGTTCGGGTCGTTTAAGGTATTCCCAGTAAACCCTGATGACTTGATGTGGCAGTAGTCTGCTTCAGTCGCGTAATGCGCTTGGTCAAATGGATGGGGATTGACCGTGTCGACCAACCACGATACGGAGCCACCGTTGGGGATCACTGGCCAAGGGTAGCCGAAGCCGGTGCTGGTCGTGCGTGCGAGCCACGATACGGTCACCGCCCGCACCATGAGTTGGCCATTCGCGACCACGGTCGTTTGTGTGCCCTGCGGCGAATAACAAGTCACTGTCCAAATGTACTGGCCCGGACTGTAGGCTTGGACATCCAGATTATGCGAAGGCGACGTGTTGTAGTTCAAATGTGCAGCGCCATTCTTGGTGACATTCACGTTGCAATATTGGGCACCTATCGCTTCGAACTGCAGATTTACCTGTGCGGCAAGTTTAGAGAAATTGATGGGGGAGAGTGAGGATCGGGTAGTGCCCTCGACCATTTCGAGGGTCGGTCTTGCATTCACGCTCTCTAGCGACATCCGTGGCATGGACAGGTTTGTTGCACCAGTAATCGTCGCAAAGTACCCACGCACCGCTGTTTCGAGTTGGTCTGAAGTCTGGATGCTTGGATTACTCTCGACCAGCCGCGCAGCGAAACCGGCGATGTGAGGTGCGGCCATTGAGGTGCCGGAGAGAAATTGGTAGCCACCAGACCAAGTCGAGTAGACGCGCTGGCTGGGTGCCCATACTTCGACGCAGTTACCCTCGTTAGACCCAGGCTCATCTCCAGCGAGAGGCAAATTAAAGTATGCGTTTGGCCCTAGTACTGGCACGACTCGTTGGCCATTGGCATCGATACCTCCCACAACCATGATTCCGTCAGTAAAACCAGCAGGGCCATAAGAAAAACTGCATGCGTCAAGATTATTATTGCCAGCCGATTGCACTATGAGCGCACCTCTGTATCCTGCGCCATCATAGAAAGATGAAGTTGCGACAGCTTTCATCTTGAGCCCAATTGTTCCGGTTGATGAAAAGTCGCCTGAAACACTGTTGAACGAAATATTCACGACCGCTACTTTTTGGTCGTAAATCGCACGTTGATAGATGAGCTCTAACCCTTGAACGAAACTTGCAATTGGGGATCCGTTGGAACAGGTGTTGGAACTGGAATTGCTATCCCCCAATGCAATCGACACAAGTTTCACCCCCGGCAGCACTCCCACCACACCCGCCCCGTTGTCGGCCGCGCCAATAATGCCCGCCACATGCGTCGCATGCGCGTAGCAGCCGGTGGGGTTAATTCCAGGCAATGCGGATATTCGCGGAGATTCGGTCGCCAGCGGCTAATCCCGTAAGATCGCCGTGCATTTCCACGCCTGTGTCCAGCACATATACCGTGGCTGATCCATTGCTGGGCCCAGCCCACGCCACATCCATCGCGTGCAGTCCCCACGGCCTAACTTGCGAGGTGTTGTCGTTCGTGGAATTCCACAGCGCGCTAGGGGTTAGGTAAGCGTCTTGGGTAATGAGCTTTACGCGTTTGTCTTTGCTGAACTCTTCAACCTGTTTTTCAGTCAGGTAGGCCGTAAAGCTGGTGCCGACCAGACTGGTGGTGCCGAATAGTTCCTCGCTGCGAAGCTTGGACACTTCAGCGATCAACTGGGCGGATTTGGCTTTGTAGTAGGTAAGCTTGTGGTCAGCACCGCTGAACGTGGCCGGTTTATCGGTGTGGTCATCGATGAGATCGATGATGTATCGAATGCGGCCTGTGCTGTCTTTGATGGGGCCGGTTGCTTTGGTGGCCAGTTGCGCGTTGGCCACACTATTTGCGGCTGTGCCCTCGTCACTCGCGCCCGATTGGTTGGAGGCCAATAGGCAGGCTACGAATGCGATGACACTGGCGCGCGCTAGTCTGCGGGGGGGTGATAAATATCTCTTTTTCGGTTGACATATTTTTCCCGTTCGTTGGGTGTGTGACCGAACTATCGTTTATGTACGGGACGACGTCTGTAGGACGACGGATGAAATCCACGGCCTGGATTGCGAAGTCTTTGAGTGAGACTGACATGGAGGTGGTCGCGCAGATAAATAGGGAACTCCTAAAAACTTTGTCGTACCGGTGAACAACCACAAGGGTTGCGCCGGGCCGGTATCCAAGTTTTATAAGTAACTGCACCTGCAGGCAAACTTAGGCCCCGGCCTTCGCCGGGGAGACATTGTTGGGGTTTTAGAAGTACCGAATAACACAGATCGCCCACCTCACTCCCGACCTCTCCCGGCAGGGAGAGGGGAGCAAAGCAGAAAGGCTGGCGTTTAGGCTGGGCGCGGCTTTACGAGCAAAAACAGCCTGAAACGCCCGCCAATGCTGGAGTCTATACCTCCGAGCCACCCGTGTACTCAAGGAACTTCTCCGGCGCCACCCGCAGCGCAGCGCCAGTCGGGCAAGAACGCACGCAGGCGGGGCCGCCGGCTTGGTCTTTGCACATATCGCATTTGACGGCTTTCTTGAGCAGCGTTTTATCTTTGCTCTTTTTGTGCACGCCAGGCTCTTCGCCCAAACCGAACATGAGCCAGGACATCAGTGACGGTTTGCTCTTCTTCGGTTCCAGCGGGGCGAGTTGAATCACACCGTATGGACAGTTGCGTTCGCAATTGCCGCAACCGATACAGGTGCTGGAAATAAACACTTCGCCATTGGGTGAGCGCTTAATGGCATCGGGCGGACAATCCTTCATGCAATGCGGATGTTCGCAGTGGCGGCAGGAAGTCGGCACATGAATCTGTGCGAACGTGGGACCGGCTTCACGATTCAGGCGCGATGTGCCGTCGTGGGTTTCTGCGCACGCTTTCTCGCAGTTATTGCAGCGCACGCACAATGCCTCATCGATCAGCAATACGTCGGTGGCTTCACCAAGACCTTGCTGCATCAGGAACGAGATGAGATTACCGGAATCTGATTTCGATTCCATCGCCTGATTCATCTTGATCCGTTCCATCGATTGGGCACCCATCCGCGCCTGAATGGTCGAGTGCGACGACATCACTTCCGTAAAGCGCTTCGCCTCGAGCATGATGACTTCAGTCGGCACTGCCGCCCGGATGGTCGCGGATCGCGGCGCGTCAGACAGCAAAGCCATTTCGCCAACGTAGTTGCCGGCGGCGACGTATGACAACACAATTTCCTTACCGGCGATTTGCCGCGAAACGGTCACAGAACCACGGCGGATGAGATATAGCCCGTCTGCCCTGTCGCCCTCGGTGAACAGTGGCTCATTGGCCGCATAACGCTTGAGTGACGCGCTCTCGACGAGGTAATCAACTTCGCTCTCAGGCAGGGTCTGCGAGAGATATTGGCGCACGGCACGCTTCATCATCACCGCGTCCAGCGTCTTGCGAACGGACTCAACGGAGGCAAGCAGCTTCAACATGCTGCGGCGCGGCGTTTCGAGTAACAGCGTGCGCATGCCGGCGCGAATGGTCGCGGCGCGACGTCGTCCGGACAACAATCCGAGCTCACCGAAAAAATCGCCTTTGGTCAATTCGAATTTAACCGGGTTGCCTTTCTGATCCAGCAATTCGACCGTGACGCTGCCTTCGACGATGGAGTAAAACGAATTGGTGTAATCGTTCTGGTTGAAAACGACGGTGCCTTCTTCAGGACGATGGATTTCACTCTCCATCAACACTTCACGTAATTGCAATTGCGTCAGACTGGACAGCAGCGGGACGCTTTTCTGGATATGCAGAACTGCCTCGGCCACGGTGGTAATTTTGACGTTCTTGAATTTGGCTTTCAGCACCGGCTCATCGGCTGGTTCAACGTCATTGCCGAGGATATATTCGATCGCCTCGTATCCCTGATTCATGGCCTGCTTGATCAGCGGATATCCCCCCAGCGCACCGACGATATAAATACCGGGGACATTGGATTCATAGTGCGACGTCAGCGCCGGGACGGCATCCATGTTGGCATTCGGGAAAGTGATACCAAAGCTCTCCACCAATTTACGCGGCGGAATCGCGCCCAGACGGGCAATGATGCGGTGACACGGGATCACTTCCTGCCCGGTCTTGGTATTGGCGATAAAGGCCATCGGGAATCTATTGTCATCTGTCACCGGGGTCGCGTCGACGCGCTCGACCGTGGTGCTGTAGCGGATGGCGCACTTGTCTTCTTTGTCTGCGGCAAGAATCAGGGCGATGTTGCCGTCCTTCACGCGCACAAATTCATCGATGCGATTGATCAGGATCACGCGATTCTGTTTAGCCAGCGCCAACGCGTTTTCGATACCTGCGTCGCCAGCGCCGACGACGATGATGGTTTCGTCTTCATACGCGGCTGGATCATCCAACTGATACTGCACGGTGGGCAAATTTTCGCCAGGAACACCCAGCTTGCGCAGATTGCCCTGCAAGCCGATTGAGAGCACGATGCTTTTGGCACGCACTTCGCCGCCGCCTGCGAGCATGATCTGGAAATCCCCCTTCGCCCCTTTGATCGCGGACACTTCCGAACCATAGCGAAGATTCACGCCGTGCTTTTTGAGTTGCGTATCCCAAATACCGAGAATATTTTCACGCGTGCCTTCGGCAAAATCGAGTGGGCTGCGCAGCGGCAGGATGCCGGGCTCGGCCATCACATGCTTGCCCTTCTGGTATTTGTAAATGGTGTCGGCGAAATGGTCTTTCTGCGCCTCCAGCAATACGTGCGACAGCTTTAATTCGGCGGCGTGTC
>JAYURJ010000190.1:0-3545 GCA_043756275.1 Betaproteobacteria bacterium
GCATCGAACAAGAAATTACACGCTGGTACGATGTCACGTTCGATGCGATGTCGGAATTGCCTTTGCTCGATTTCGAACTGGCACATTCCCGGCGTCAGCGTGCTCGCGTCGTCCGTCGTGAGCGGAGGCGCGCACCATGCGCTTGAAGTGATCGCTGAGATCGAGAGCATGGCGACTGACGCTATTTTCATCTGTTGGTTCCTGATTGTGTTCCTGTTTGCGCTGCAAGCTACCAGAGATAGTGTCGAAACGCGAAACCCTAGCGCTGGCGCGCCTTTCGGGCACATTTATGCCTGAAAAGCGCGCCCACACTCAGCTCCAGCCTTTCTCCTGGAACGGGAGACGGGAACAGTCGTCACTGCCATCACCCCTATCGAAGCCAAGGGCGCAAACGATTGGGTATGATGCGTAACTAGCGATTTACTGCACGCGAAATAATCAAGGAATCAAGCGCGTATTTACTCAAACAATTTGGAAATGGAAATTTTGTGATGAACATCAGACTGTTGTCGATGCGCGGCGTTAGTGTTTGATGTCATGCTTTGTGCCGTGTTGCCCGCCGCGCAAAACGCGGCAACGTTGCTGCTGTGGTAGCCGAGTGTTTCGCGCGAACAGATTGCCTTTGTCAATGCTGGCGATGAAAAACGAACGGCAGATCACCGGCAAGGTCGCGCCATTGGTGCCGACGCAGTTGAGAAAATAGTGGCAGGTAGTGGTCAAAAAATTTAACGAGGAGAAAGACATGAAGACGGTTTTCCGTGGGCTGCTGGTGATGATGGCGTCGGTGATGGCGATGGTTTCGATGGCTGCGGGCGCGCAAGCATGGCCGAGCAAGCCGGTAAAGATGATCGCGGTATTTCCGCCGGGCGGATCGGTGGATACGGTGACGCGGATTCTTTCGTTTCAGCTCACCAAACAATTGGGTCAGCAATTTATCGTCGATAACAAAGGTGGTGCGTCGGGTTCTATCGGCACCGGAGCCGTTGCCAAATCGCCGCCGGACGGCTACACCTTTGCGGTTGTCTTTGATACCCACGCTGTCAATCCGGGCCTGATTCCCAATCTGCCGTTCGATACGCTGAAGGATCTGGCACCAGTGATGATGATCGGGACATCACCGATGGTGATTGCCAAGCATCCGGGTGTTGCATTCAAGGATTTCAAGGACGTGATCGCGGCAGGAAAAACCAAGGCGGATGCGGCTTCGTTTGGTTCCATCGGCTCCGGCAGCTTGGGGCATCTGGCGATGATGCAGATTGCGGGTCTTGCTGGCACCACCTTCAATCACATTCCGTACAAAGGCGGCGGGCCGCTGGTGCAAGATGCCATCGCCGGACACGTGCCGCTGATGATCGGCACTGTCTTCCTAGCCAAGCCACAAATTGATGCCAAAAAACTGGTGCCGCTTGCGGTGACATCGGCCAGGCGGTCGCCGAGTTTGCCGGACACGCCGACCGTGTCCGAGCAGGGTGTTGCGGGCTTTGAGTCGGTCGCGTGGTGGGGCGTATTTGCGCCGACCGGCACGCCGCCCGCGATCATCAATAGGCTCAATGACGAGCTCTCCAAAGCACTGAAGACGCCGGAGGTGGCTGAGAAACTTTCGGCGCAGGGCATGGAGATTGTGGGCAGCAAACCGGAAGCGTTGCAGTCGTTTGTGTCGGCTGAAATTTCGCGCTGGGCGAAAGTGGTCAAAGATAACAAGATCAAGGCTGGCGAGTAGTAACGATTTGATGGATATTTTTACTATCACTAGCATGGGCGCGGCTTTCCAAGGGTTTTGTGCCTGAAACGCCCGCCAATGCTGGTGTTTCGTTATCCAGTACTGTTGCGCTCAACGCTTGGGTGCCTTATGTGGTGCTTGGCGCGGCGGTACTGATCGTATCGAGTGCTGCGATCCTGATTCGCGTCGCGCAAAGCGAAGGCGTCCAGTCCCTCACCATTGCGGCATGGCGGTTAACCATTGCCGCCGCACTGCTGTGGCCGCTGGCGTGGGCAAAAACGTCGACAGAAATTATCGCGTTGCGACAACGAGACTGGCTGCTAGGCATCGCGGCTGGAGTATTTTTGGCACTGCATTTCGCCGCGTGGATATCGTCACTTGCCTACACTTCTGTGGCCAGCAGCATGGCACTGGTGTCGACAAACCCGATCTGGATTGCGCTGGTTTCATGGTTGTTTCTGCGCGAAAAGCTCGGCGGCTGGCTGCTGTTTGGCATAGCGGCGGCCATTACCGGCAGCACCTTGATTTTCCTCTCCGATGCCGATCTCGTTGCAGGTGTCGGCAGCAGCAATCCCATGCTCGGCAATTTTCTTGCGGTGGTGGGCTCACTGACTGTGTGCGGTTATTTGCTCATTGGACGACACCTGCGAAAAACCATCTCGTTGCTGCCCTACATCTGGCTGGTGTATTCCAGCGCAGCGGTGGCGTTGATGATCACTGCAATCGCGACTGGATCAACGCTCACCGGATTTTCAGCATTGGCCTGGGGTTGCCTGCTGGCGCTCGCCATCGGCCCGCAATTGCTGGGCCATAGTGCGTTCAACTGGGCACTGAAACACGTCTCCGCCACCTTCATTGCCATCGTTATTCTGGGGGAGCCACTCGGCTCGGCGCTGCTTGCATGGCTGATGTTTGATGAACGTTTCGCGCCGTTGCAACTGCTGGGGTTTTCAATGCTGCTGGTCGGCATTTACCTTGCCTCACGTGCTGAAAAAAGCGGCTAACGTTTTCGCCAATAGCGCGGCAGAGCAAATGAGCGGGATAAGGCGTCGCTTATAATTTCACGTGTTCACAAATTTCCTCCGTATTCAGCGCACATCGCTTTGAGCCGAATCGACATCATCATTCCCGTCTACCGCGGTGTCGCTGAAACGCGTGCCTGCATTGACAGCGTGTTGGCGGCAACTCACACGCAGGCCGCTGAGATCGTGGTGGTGAACGATGCCAGTCCGGAACCTGCCATCGCCGACTACCTTGCAGCGCTGTCCGCGAACGGCAGCATCACCTTGCTCACGAACGCATCCAATCTCGGTTTTGTGGCCACCTGCAACCGGGCAATGCAATTGCATGCGGCGCGTGATGTGGTGTTACTTAATAGCGATACCGTAGTCGCAGATGGTTGGCTCGACCGCATGGTTGCCTGCGCGGCTGCGACACCGAACACAGCAAGCGTGACGCCGTTTTCCAACAATGCGACCCTGTGCAGTTACCCGCGCATCGCGATCTCGAACCCGTTAGCTCCGGGGGTGTCTGTTGGCGCGCTTGATGCCATGTTTGCCAGGGTCAACGCTGGACGCTTTGTGGAAATCCCAACCGGCGTCGGCTTTTGTATGTTGATGACACGCGCCGCAATCGATGTCATCGGCATCTTCGATGCCCAGGCGTTTGGCCGTGGCTATGGCGAAGAGAACGACTGGTGCATGCGCGCCACCGCGCGTGGTTTCACACATCTGCTTTGTGGGGATGTGTTTGTCTACCATCAGGGTGAGGTATCGTTTGGCGGCGATTCAGACGCGGGCAAGCAGGTGGCGCAAGCCGTCATTGA
>JAYURJ010000191.1:0-10048 GCA_043756275.1 Betaproteobacteria bacterium
CGCCATCGCGCCTTGAAAAAATCCCTTCTTGTCTGCCGGTGCCTTGTCCAGATTCGCCTGACTCAGCCAGAAATCGGCGTCGTGTTTATCGGCGCGGACAATCGCGTTGGGAAACGACAATTTGTCACCCGACATCAACCCGCCGACATGGTCAGCGTGCATGTGGGTGATGTAAATTTCGTCAACTTGTTCGGGTTGATAACCGGATGCCTTCATGTTCACCAGCAGATTACCTAGCGTCGGGCCAAACAATGTTGCCGCACCGGTATCCACCAACACCAGTTTTTCACCAGTGTTGATGAGGTACGCATTCACTGAAGTCTCAAGCGGGTTTTTGAGGTACGACTTGGCCAGTGCCTTGTCGACGGCGGTCGGGGTGATGTTGGTCAACAAATCTCTAACGGGCAAATTCACCGTGCCGTCCGAAAGTGCCGTGATCTCGAAATCGCCGAGCATCATGCGGTAGTAGCCGTGGGCGGAGGTTTTGACCATGGGAGCGGCGGCGTGCCCAAATGTGGTGGCGAACAGTGCGATTGTTGCGGTTGTGGCTATTGCGGCGGCTAGTTTGGATTTGAGGGTGCGGGTGTTGATCATGGGGGGAATCTCCGGGGACTATTGGTTGAGCTGCGTTGCAAATTGGTTGTGCTGGCCTACCGCGAGGCCAGCTTCTACTGAAGTAGTGCCGTCACTTTTTTTGCCGCTTCAAGGTGTGGACCTTCAAATTGGAATTCCGAATCCTGCCAAAAGTGCGCGGGCTGCCTCGTATGCCGGTAGCGCAGCAGGAAGCGTCTGCACGGATTGCGTAAGTAATGAGAAAAGCGTCATCAACTTTGTCTCATTGGGGTTGCTGCGCGATAACTCATCCTTGACCTCGTCGGCGATTTCCAGCAATTCACGCTGTCGCTGAGGATTGAGCGAACTATCGCGGCTTATGGCATCGCGCATCAAACTAAGTAGTTCTGCCATTTTCGCCATTGATTCTGGGCTTTGTAAAACATGCGCTGTTGCCCCGTCGCCAGTCAGCACTGCTCCGATTGTCTGAGCATTGATCGTAATAGCTCCGGTGGTTTTTGGGTGATTCATTAACGTGTCCATGTAATTGTCAATCGCGATGTCGTATCGGGCTGCGAGAGAATGTGCGGCCCGCTCAGTAGTATCTAGCTCATTGAGCATGGCCTTGTTTTGAAGTGCATTCGCATGATGCCTGACATAACCAGCGATCGAACTGGAGGCTTGGTGCTGAAAGATTTTTATTGACTCCACTATCCAGCTCTTCATCGCGTCTCTTACGTGTTGTGAGCTAGCTGCACCCAGCGAGTGATGAACTTCTTTTAGTATTTTCCAAGCATCTTCAACGCTATGAGGGAGCGCTTCCAATTGAACCTTAGCGAGCGCAAGGATATGATTTCCTGACTGCCTCATGCCGCGCGCGGCATGCTCTTTAGATACCTTCGCTGCGGCCGCATCCAGCTCAATTTTTCTTTCACCTTGGCTAATTTCGCGCAGTCGCGTGGCGCGGTCACACAATTTATCAATATCCATAAAATAGACGAGTTTCCGAACTTAGAGCAGATCACACATTATATGCGGCGCGCAATTTACAAAAGAATAAAATGGCCGGATGCCCCCGGCATTCGCTTAACGCCAGCCCCTCCAGGCTCATGTGTCATTGGAAGAGGCTCCCAGTTGCTCACCTTTTGAAAGGACGCTAATCTGGGAAGACCATGGCATTGCATATTTGCGCAGAGAGGCCAAAAAGGGGATGATTAAAAATGGGTCGCTCGTTTCTGCGCAGAGTGCTACGAAGGGCACGTCTATGGCGGCAAGTTCAATTAGCTGATGGGGCATCTCCAACCCTCATATCGGTCTAGTAGGAATGGCTATGGCCGGAGATTGAAATGACTAATAGATCAGTACCAGTCACAATACTAATAGTTGACATTGCCGGGTCTACGGCGATGCGCAAGGCATACGGCGACGAAGAGGCCGCCAGACGATTGGGGGGTCTGCTCCAAGAACTTACGCGAATTGTGAATGCGAAATCGGGTCGCGTGCTCAAGTCAGATGGTGATGACCTGCTAGTCGTTTTTACCGGCGAAAGTTGCGCCGCAGCCGCAGTACTTGCAGCCTCCGAGTGTCACGTAGCAGCAGGAGAGCATGGCCTGGCTCTATACGCTGGTATCGGAAGCGGTTCTGCATGTCTGATTGAGGTTTTGGGCCGTACGGACATCGATGGCATGTGCGTCAACATCGCCGCACGTCTGCACAAGCTAGTCCCGGATCATGCAGGTCACGTTTTTTTAGACGTTGCTACCCGCGATCAACTATCGCCTGAACAGCAGGAGCTATGTCGTTCATTCGGGCAGCGCAATCTGAAGGGGATTGGTAAAATCGAGGTCTTCAGTCTGGACTGGGACATTCGGCTCTCAGGCAAACCCACCAAAATGTTCCCCCAAAAAGCACCCGAAGTAGTGAAAGATCTTGTGCTGTCAATCGGTCGTATCCGCCAGAGCTTCAAGGCCGAAATGAAAGAGGTCATCGTTGGCCGCTCGTCAAAGTGCGATTTTTTGCTCGCTGAAGATGAAGTCGGCAGACTTCACGCCAAGTTCATTTGCGACAATGGAAGCTGGTACCTGCGCGATGTTTCGCGAAATGGCACATGGACCAGGTCGGCGGGACCGAAAAGTGAGAGGCACCTTTTTGGTGGAGTCGTGCCGCTCCCACCCAGCGGCGCGATCTGCTTGGGGCGGCCATTCGCCGAGGACAAACTCGGCGGGACAACAGTCGAGTTCGAGCTGATCGCACGCACATGATTTTTGATCACAACGCGACTCTCGGCGAAGGTACCTGGATCGAGAAATTCGAGATTAGAAAAAAAATTGGGCGTGGCGGATTTGGCGTCACCTATGAGGCGAAGGAGTTCCATCTCACTGCCTCTGAGGCGAAGCATGGACTTCGTCTTGTAGCGCTGAAAGAGTTCTTCCCGCGCGGCTTGGCACGTCGCATTGCCGACTCGCGGGTAGTCCCAGTAGACGCCGATGGTGAAGAGCGTCCCGACCTTGCTTATTTCAGCGCCATGACGGCCTTTATACGCGAGGCGCAGGCGTTGATGAGTGTAGATCACCCGAACGTAGTGCAGATTCATCAAGTGTTCGAAAGCCACGGCACGGCGTATTTTGCAATGCCCTTGCTGCAAGGATTATCGTTGCATGGCCGACTTAAACAAGTTGGCACGTTGAGCCAGGGCGAGATTGAAAGCGTAGTCTTACCGCTTCTCGACGGCATCGAGGCAGCGCACAAGGAAGGGATCATCCATCGCGACATCAAGCCTGAAAACATCATGCTTCAGGATAGAGTCAACGCGGACGTCAAACGACCGGTACTTATTGATTTCGGTGCCGCTCGCATCACCGCAGTAGATGAAACTCGGCATTATTCACTCAGCACTTACCGGGGCGCCCCTGAATCCAGGATCTACGTTACGGAAGGCTATTCCCCACCAGAACAGTACAACAAGTCGTCAGACACGAACAAGCCCCACCCTTACAATGACGTGTATTCCTTTTGTGCGACCTTGTATCGTTGCATCACTGGCATTATTCCAACGGAGGCAAGAGAACGCACTCATGACATCCAATGCGGTAGACCAGATCCAGTGCTGCCTGCCGACAAAGCCAGGTCTGGTGAGCATTCATACTCTCCCGCACTACTATCCGTGATCGATTGGGGCATGGAACTCAACCCTGCAAATCGTCCGCAAAGCATCGCGCAACTTCGAGATGTGCTGCTTGGGAATGCCCCCATTCCTGATCGCGCCGTCACAAAGATGACGAAAGTCAGACATGGAGCGCCGGAACGACCAAGGCCTATTGAACCGGAATTGGCGGCGCCAACACCACATCCATCAAATGCGGCTCCGCGCGCTTCTGTCAGTGCTTTCCAGCCAGAGGAGAGGATAGACCGACTTATCCATCTATGCGATCGCGAGGATGCGCGTGACGTCCTGACGGATAAATTGCGCGAACGTATTCGCATGTCCCGGCCAAAGCCCCCGATCATGTGCATCCTTCCGGGTGGCACTCGACAAGGACATCGAGGCTTCCTAGAGCGGATCAAAGAGTACGAGGTGAGAGGTCAGCTACCCGGCATCGGGCCGGAACACATCTCGCTGGTCATGGTATCGGGAAAGCTTGCTGTCGATTCACCCAAGGCACTTGACATCTCTATTCTTCGGGCAATACGTGAAAACGTGAAGGAGCCTGGGATGGAATCCTTCAAAGACCTGCAGAAATGGATGGTCGCTGATGATCGCCGAATTTTTATTCTTGCTCTGGAGCCAACTACTGAGGCCGTTCGCGGTAAAGAACTTCAATTTCTCAAGAACGCCGCCACCTGGCTTTCCGCATGGGTGCCAAAGCCAACACGTCAATTATTCATTCTTATCACCTGCGTGCGCTATTCAGCAGAAAATCGTTGGTTGGGGCCAGATCCAGTGGTCGAGCGTGCTCGTGTTGTGGACATCGTTTCTGAATTCGCGGCCGCGCCTGCGCTAGACGTGCCAACACCAGAAATTCTCCAATTGCCTGAATTGCCATCCATTACGCGAGAGCACGTCGATTTGTGGCTCGACCATGTCGCGGTTCGGCAACTAATCGGTGCCCGGCTTAGAAAAACCATTGATGAACTTTTTGAAGAACGTGAATACTGGTCGATGGACGACTTACGCGACCGGCTCTCGATCAATTAGCCCGCTCTCTACAACTGGAAACCCAATGACGAACGAAGTAATCATCCACGACAGGTACGTTTCGCACAAGAACCTAGAGATTGCCGCTCAGGTTGCAGCTCAACTCAATCAACCGTTGCTCTTGACGGGCGAGCCCGGCACCGGCAAAACGACCTATGCGCAACACTTGGCCCGCACGTTTGCCTTACAGCGATCCGAAGCTATGGCTATACCAGTGCTGAAATTCGAGACTAAATCGACTAGTTCGTCGAAAGATCTTTTCTATCACTTTGATAGCCTGCGCCGTTTTCATGCGGCCCATGATGAAGATATGAGCCGGGATAATCGCGACTACATCAGTTTTAATGCGCTCGGCGAGGCGATTTTGCGGTCGCGGTCGCGGGCCGATGTTGAGGATTTGCTCCCGGGCCACACCGGTCCCCAACAATCTGTGGTTCTGATTGATGAGATTGACAAAGCACCCCGCGACTTCCCGAATGACATTTTGAACGAGATTGAGCGCCTCTATTTTCGCATCCCCGAGTTGCGGATGCGCACCGTCGAAGCTGACCCAGACTTCCGTCCGCTTGTCGTGCTTACGAGCAACAGTGAAAAAAATCTGCCGGACGCTTTTTTGCGGCGCTGTGTTTTTTATCACATCCCATTTCCCGACAAGGAAGACATGATCAAAATCGTCCGTGCAAATCTTGACGAGAATTTGGCGTTTACCGGATCGGCAGTGGATTTTTTTTACGGACTGCGCGAGCTTGATCTCGACAAGCCTCCTGCTACCGCCGAATTGGTGGGTTGGTTGCGCGCCTTGCGTACGCGCGGAGCCTACGCGGAAAAGGAGCTATCGGCGTCGCCGCATCTAGTGCAGGGCACCTTGGGAACACTGATGAAAACGCGCGAAGACATGGAACGCGCCCGTCAGTACTCCATCGATCAACTCGGCCTCCTGCCGGACAATGCTCAGTACTGAAGCGTTAGTTGACCTGGGTGAGACTCTCAAGCGGCAAAATTTTCAGGTAACGTCTCACCAACTCATTGCCGCCAGACGGGCGCTGACAGGGTTGCTCGCACGTGATTTATTGCCGTCGAGTCTGCCAGAACTCACACCGTTTCTCGGGCCGATTTTTAGTACAACGCCAGAAGAGCAGCAGAAGTTCGAAGATATCTATCGCGAGTGGACGAACGCCCGTTTCCCACAAATCCGAATCGCTCGTACTAACCCCTCAGTTGGCGCCTCGAAGGTTAGAAAGCGCGAGATTAGTCGCCTGGCCGGATTCGTGTTGGCAGGCTTATCACTTTGTCTGGCAGCTTTTTTGTACTGGGCATTTCATGAGAAACGGCTGGAGGTGTGGGTTCTAACGCAAGACCCGCCGGTTTCCCAAGTCGATGTAACCGAAGCCAAAACGGGATTTGTTGGCAAGTCCGTCCCGCGGACTCCTGTGCAGATTCCATTTCGCAATTGGGATCTACCGCTGATTGTCGAGATGAAGGCAGAAGGACACGAGACCGGAAGCCTCAGAATAGATCGGCCTGCACCTGAATCGATACGCAATCAACTATCGCGCACCGCGCCTGTCATTGACTCGGAAAAAAGTGAACCGATACGTCCACCCGAGAACGACATTGCGCTACCCGCACCCGTTGTACCCTCTCCTTCACCCGCACCCGAAATAAAGCCTGTCCCGCAAGAATTCGTCACAACCTTGCAACCATGGCATGTCGCGGCACTTGTCGGGTATCTACTGCTGCTCGCTTCATGGTGGCTGTGGACGTCGGTACGCCGCGCAGGATGGTTGCAGCGCCAGCCCGCCAGCGGCAACGAAACCGAGCAGCGGCTAAAAACTGATAGCGGTCAGTTCCTTGCAGCGTTTCAACATGATCTGCATTTTCTTGGCCGTGAATTGCGGCGGCGAAGAACCGTTCCTTCGCATGATTTGGATGTCATAGCGACGATCGAACGCACTTTGCAGCGAGGTGGGCTCGTCACCCCCGTATACGAGTCTCGTGTAGAGCCGGAGTACCTGTTTCTCGTTGATCGCGCCAGCTTGAGCGATCATCTTGCTCGCATGGCCGACGAACTCGTGCGCGGGCTGCACGAACGCAATCTGTCTGTTGAGAAATTTTTCTTTGACGGTACGCCGGGGCGCTGCCGACATTTCGCCCTCAAGCGCGGCGCGCCGGATCAGGGGCCACAGGACCTTAGCCAGTTATTCGCGCGCTATGGTGAACGGCAAATCGTGCTTTTTAGCGATGCGCAGAAATTTCTTGACCCCTATACCGGTCGGCGCGCACCGTGGGTGGAGCAGGTCATGAGTTGGTCGCGCCCAATCGTAATAACGCCGCGCCTGCCGAAACAGTGGGGCCGACTTGAGGCAGAGATTCAACGTACCGGCCTGATGTTGTTGCCATTCAATCGATTGGGTCTTAAATTGCTGAGCGATGCAATTGGGCGGGATAGAGCTCGTACATCGCTCCTCGCAGTGGCGTCGGCTCGTGCCACGCCAGCTTATTTGCGTGATTTTGATCGTTTACTGGACCACGAGGCACCCTCCGCAGAATTTGTAGCGAAGGTCATCAATTCGTTAAAGCAAGATCTCGACGAACGAACCTTCGCTTGGCTGTGCGGCTGTGCTGTCTATCCTGAGTTGCATTGGGGTATTACTCTCAGCGTCGGCGAGTGCCTGTTACAAGGGCCAAACGAGTTAGCTGAACGATTGCCAATGATTTCTCAATTGCCTTGGCTGCGAGTCGGCTACATGCCCGACTGGCTTCGGGAGGCGCTGCTCTCTGATTTTTCGGAAGAGGATCAGTCAAGGGTTCGGGCGACACTTGAGAAGTTTCTGTTAAACGTTAGCGATGCACAGGGTGATGCAGAACCGCTTCGTATCGCCATCTCTGGTTCTGCGGCGAAGGATACGGTGCGCAACTTTTGGCAACACGTGCGCGGCTTTTTTGGTCGCCGCGCGCCCGTTGCGGCTACCAAATCTGTCGAAGAGCGTGTATTTCTGCGCTTTATGAGTGGCGCGCCATCTCGACTTGCCGTCGGCGTGAATGAAAACCTGCGTAAGCTAGTCTTTCGCGATGGCGCGTCATTGGCTGGATTGCGGCCCCTGGCCGTTTTGGCGGCTGCCGGTATCGGCAGCGCGCTTTTGCTCTGGCAGCTTCCCATATACGTTACTAGCGAAGTATTGCTCGAACCTAATCAGCCCACGTTAGCCGCGCTTAAGGCATTGCCTGAAATTGCGAAACCGCTTGAGGTGGAGCCAGCCCCTGACGAAAAGTCCGCGTTACCCATTGTCCCTATCGACAAGGCGGATAGCCTGCCAGCTAAATTGCCCGATGCAGCAGTTGTGGCGATGAACGAACCGAAAGCGGCATTGGATTCTGGAACAGTCAATTTGAACGTTCTACCGTGGGGTGAAATTTTTGTAAACGGCGTATCGCGCGGCATGAGCCCGCCGATGACGTTTTTAAAACTGGCACCAGGTAAGTATCAGATTGAAGTAAAGAATTCGCCCTTTACACCACATACGGTAACGTTGGAATTCAAAGCCGCTGAAACAATTGCGCTCAATCACAGGTTTGACATGGCTAACGAGCCGACGAGCGCGACCGCTACTCAAACCATTTCCGTTGTCAGTCGAGGTGCTCCCAAATACCCGGAAGAAGCTATACGTGAAGGCGTAACGAGCGGTTTCGTCAAAGCCCAGCTGATACTTGCAGCCGATGGCGGTGTGGCTAGCGTAAATATGTTGGAAGCGCTTGGCAGTCCAGAGTATGAAAAAAAAATGAGCGACGCTCGGCGAGACAGTCAGCCACGTACCACGAGTGTGGCAGCCGCCTTTTCTCGGGAGGCGACCAAAGCGCTTTCGCAATGGAAATTTAACCCTGGAGCAGCGGGAAGAAAATATGACATAGAACTTACTTTCAAGGAACCACTCGCCGCGTTGGCTCCAGAGACTGCGCCTCCACAATTACTAACAGGCGTCATCCCTTTCCCTGATGGGGGAACTTACACCGGCCAATACAAACTTAACGCGCTCAAGCTAGAAGTTTTGCATGGCTTTGGTGAGTTTGTTTCATCGGCGTTCCGGTATAAAGGCGAATTCCGCGATAACAAGAAGCAAGGAAAAGGCACCTACACTTGGGCCAACGGCAACGTGTATGAAGGTGATTTTGTCGACGATGAACCGTTCGGACGTGGAAAATTTGTTTTCGCTACAGGTGACCGGTACGAAGGCAGCTATTCCAAGGGTGCGTTTAATGGAAGAGGGGTCTCCACTGCAAAGAATGGGGACAAAACCGACGGTTATTTCGTGAATGGTCGTGCGGTAGGTTCCGCGATCTACACTTTTTCCAGCGGCGATAAATTCGAAGGTGAGATGGTCAATGGCGTGATGTCTGGCCGGGGTAAATTCACAGCCAAAGGCGGCGATAGCTGGGAAGCTACGTTTGTCAATAACCTTGCGGAGCGCACAGGAGTATATTTTTTCTCAAATGGAGACAGATATGAAGGTGATTTCACTGCCGGTAAACCGACTGGAAAGGGGGCGTACTACTATTCAACTGGTTTCAAGTCCGAAGGCAATTATGTCAACGCGCAACTGAATGGCGAAGGAAAATTCTATTTCAACGACGGCAGTTGGTTTGAGGGCGTATTCGAACAAGGCCTGAAACGAGCAAAGGGATTTTCAGTTTCAAAAGATGGGACGAAACGCGCCGCAGAAATAGTCGATGGTCAGGTGAGAATCGCCGGGGATGCGGTCGCGAGCCCAGTAGAAAGTGTGTCGTCGAGCGCGACGTCACCTACGCAACAACGGAGAGGATCCGATGACAAGGTTGCATTGGTAATCGGCAACAGCCAATATCCGACGGGCACATTGCGGACTGCCGTAAATGATGCCCAAGCGGTTGCGAAGACACTCAGCGACTTGGGCTTTAAGGTGATGATCAAGATCAATGCAGACTACGCGACCATGCGCGGCGTGGCTGTTGAGTTCGCCAGAGTCTTGGATGGTGCAAACGTTGCAGTGTTCTATTACGCCGGCCATGGGATCCAGTACCGAGGCCAGAACTACCTTGCTCCGATCGACGCCAAGCTCACCACAGAAGCATCGATTAGTTTCAATGCGATGCCGGTCACGCAAATCCTCGACATTATTGAAGAGGCTAAAGTGCGGCATAAATTTATCATTCTTGATGCGAGCCGAAACAATCCATTCAGCAACGCATTTACCTCACCAGGTTTGGCCAAGATCCAAGCCCCTGCGGGCACGATTGTTTCCTTCGCTGCAGCGGCTGGCCAAGTCG
>JAYURJ010000192.1:0-9994 GCA_043756275.1 Betaproteobacteria bacterium
GGAGGGGTTTTTTTTTTGGGGCGATTCGCAGGGGGTGCGTTGCGCCGCAACACATAACCGCGTCCGGCGTTTTCCGGCATCACGCCGTCGCACACCAAAAACGAACACGCGCGGATGTGGTCGGCAATCACGCGCAGGCTGGGATTGGCCAGATCGCTGGTATTCGTTTCGCGTGCAGCCGCCTTGATCAGCGCCTGAAAAAGATCGATCTCATAGTTGGCGTGCACGTGTTGCAGCACCGCCGACAATCGTTCCAGCCCCATGCCGGTATCGACGGACGGCTTTGGCAACGGAATCATCGGGCCATCCGCAACTTCGCGGTTGTACTGCATGAACACCAGATTCCAGATTTCGATAAAGCGGTCGCCATCTTCATCCGGTGAGCCGGGCGGGCCGCCGGGAATATGCGCGCCGTGATCGTAAAAAATCTCGCTGCACGGGCCGCAGGGACCGGTATCGCCCATCATCCAGAAATTGTCGGACGCGTATTTCGCCCCCTTGTTGTCACCGATGCGTACGATGCGATCTTTGGGCACGCCGATTTCATTGGCCCAGATGTCGTAAGCCTCGTCGTCGTCAGCGTAAACGGTGACGAGTAATTTTTCCTTCGGCAGCTTGTATGTTTCTGTCAACAGTTCCCACGCGAATTTGATCGCATCGTGCTTGAAGTAATCGCCGAAGCTGAAGTTGCCGAGCATCTCAAAAAACGTGTGATGGCGCGCTGTATAGCCAACGTTTTCCAGGTCATTATGCTTGCCACCCGCACGCACGCAGCGCTGCGAAGTCACCGCACGAACGTAGGCGCGTTTTTCTTTGCCAAGGAAGCAATCCTTGAACTGGTTCATGCCGGCGTTGGTAAAAAGAAGAGTCGGATCGTCGCCCGGTACCAGCGAGCTGGACACCACATGGGTGTGGCTCTTGGAGACGAAAAAATCGATAAAAGCCTGACGAATGCCGGAAACGGTGGTGAGATTCATGACGTTTTACGAGGGAAGTCTATGCGCGATGGCGAGGCGGCAATTTTACCTTAGGCGGGCACGGCGAGCGCATTCCCACTAGCGCAGCGGTGCGACTCAAACTGTTGTGGGATGAGGATGCGATCTAAAGTGGAGCGCACCTCCCCACCAACCAATGTCATTTCGACCGCAGGGAGAAATCTGCTTTGTCGCTGCTGAAGGCGCACAGCAGATTTCTCCCTGCGGTCGAAATGACAAGATTTAGGCCAGCGATGAATCTTTTTCCGGCACATAATTTTTAATCGTACGCCGTACTGCTGGGTGCGGGCATCACAAAACAATACAATACAATCACAAAATGATCTGGTTGATGACATACGCCCTCACCGGCGCGGTGGTGGGTTTTCTGGCGGGGCTGCTGGGTATCGGCGGCGGGATGACGCTGGTGCCGATTCTGGCTGCGCTGTTTTCCGCACAAATGCTAAGCGCCGACCACAACGTCCACATGGCGCTGGCCACCGCAATGGCGTCGGCTGCCTTTACCTCAAGCGCCAGCGTGCGGGAACATCACAAACATGGCGGTGTGGACTGGGCCACCGTAAAGTTGATGGTCCCAGGGATGGTCACCGGCTCCCTGATTTCCACATTCGCGAGCGGCTGGTTAACGCAGCGTACGCTGGCGATTGCGTTTGCCGTCATCGTGTTCGGGGCGGCCACCCAAATGCTGCTGGGCAAAAAACCGCATGCCTCGCGCAACATGCCAAGACCGATGCCTGCGTTTGCCATCGGCCTTTGCATCGGCACGCTTTCGGGGCTGGTTTCTGCGGGCGGCACCTTTTTGATCATGCCGGTGATGCTCTATTGCGGCATTGCCATGCGTGTCGCCATCGGCACGGGTGCCGCAATCGGCATCCCGGTTACGGTAATCGGCACGCTTGGTTATATTGCCAGCGGCTGGCGGGTGCCCGACCTGCCGGAATACCATTTGGGCTTTGTATATCTGCCTGCGCTGGGAGCGCTGGTCGCGGCCAGCATATTCACAGCACCCGCAGGCGCACGCATGGCGCAGCGCTTGCCGGTGGCTACGCTAAAACGCATTTTTGCGCTGCTGATGTACGTGCTGGCGGCGAAAATGGCGGTGTCGTATTGGTAGTTGCGGCGGAGAAATAGAATAACGTAAAACGCCATTTGACGGGCCTCTCCAGTCCTTTTCAGCCTGTGAAGTGCGTCAGCGCTTGAGTTCCATACATTTTAACGAATGAACTAACCCGTCTCAAACCCCAACGTCTGCTTAACCACCTGATATTTTTCCGCCAAGTGCTGCTCAGATTCACCGCCCATATTCAACGTCGCATAGCGGTGGCTGCCCAGCCATTTCATTTCTCGTTTCAGACCGCCGCCAGTTTTGACAAACAGGGCTAAAAACGCGTCGGGATCAAATTCCTGCAGCCATTTGAGCTTTTCGTGGCCGGGCGGATTGGCCAGTGGCGTGCCATCAAATTTACGAAACACGAAACTCGTTGCAACTTTATATTTCCCGTGTCCGGGGGCGAGATCGGGCGCTTCGCCAGTGGCAATTTTGAGCGCGACGTCGTGCAGATTGATGCCATCGACTTTTTCGTACAAATCAGAAAACTGCGCCGCCATGCGCGGGTTCACTTCGATCAAACGACATTCGCCCGACTCCCGGCAAACGCGCATCTCAACATTGAATAGCCCGTGGTCCAGCCCCAGCGCCCGCACGATGCGTTTGGCGGTGTCGCGAGCGCGTGTGGCGTGGTCATGCGGCAGGCGGGTCGGATATTCAAACCGCATGAATTGATCGGTGCCAGGATACATCACCGCGTCGATAATGCCGAGTACGTGAATCTCGCCATCGACGACCACGCCATCGACATTGATCTGCTGGCCGTCGATCAGCTCCTCGGCAATCATCCAGTGCGCATCAACATCAAAATCAGTGAGCTTTTTGACGACATCGTTGAATGGCCGCACCAGCCGCTTGATAATGTACTGCTCCCACGGATGAAACGTCATGTGCTGTTGCAGTTCGGCAAAATTATCAACGCGACGTGCCAGCACTGAATACGCCGCCTTCACCGGTTTCACGTAATACGGAAACTTGAGGGGAATTTCGGCAGCGGATTGAAACGTGTACGGAAACACGTGAAAGGCGACGTTCGCCTCGGGCACTTCCTGCTGGAGAATGCGTCTCGCAATGTACTTGTGCTGTGCGGCGATGAGGGCTTTGGGGTCCGGGCCCGGCAAGCCTAATTTCTTTGCTAGCAATGCGCCGGCAAGCGCGCCGAATTGTTCGTTGCTGGAGACAATACCCGCCAGTTTTGCGCCCCGATATTTTTTTGCCAGCCTGTCGACGAATTTGAAAATATCAAATGTCAATAATCTGGCATTACTGGGAAAGCTGAATAGATCGAAGCCTTCGTAAAAAAAATGGTAGCGGGGCCGTGCCTGATTTTCAGCAGCTTTGGCAAGCTGGGATTGATCCCAATCGGCATCAAACAGAACAAGTATGTTCTTCAAGTAGGGCGCTTTGTTGTTGTTCGGTAATGTGCTGTACGGGTTTGCATCGCGTCTGGATTCTACCAACGAAACACCATGCTGCACCGCCGCATGGCAGTATTGACGCCAACCTGTAATATTCGCCCCTAGTGTCCGGCAGCTAAACCGGATCGATAAGGAGAAAGACGATTGAAACCGACTGATATTGCTCAGCCGAACTACTTCCACAAGGTCGTGGATTGTCAATGGGCGTGTCCTGCCCACACCCCCGTTCCAGAATATATCCGCATGATTGCCGCCGGCCGTTACGGCGATGCCTACATGGTGAACTGGCAATCGAATGTATTCCCCGGCATCCTCGGGCGCACCTGTGATCGACCGTGCGAACCCGCCTGCAGACGGGGGCGTGTGGAGGAAAACAATGGCGACAAGCCCGAACCAGTGGCGATCTGTCGCTTGAAGCGCGTCGCCGCAGATTTGAAGGAAGACATTCGCGAACGCCTGCCAAAACCTGCGCGGCAGAAAAACGGCAAACGCATTGCCTGCATCGGTGCCGGTCCCGCATCACTGACTGTCGCACGCGATCTGTTGCCGCTCGGCTATCAAGTCGTGATTTATGACGGCGACGCACGTGCCGGCGGCATGATCCGCACGCAGATTCCACGTTTCCGTTTGCCCGAATCCGTGATCGACGAGGAAGTCGGCTATGTGTTAAATCTCGGGGCCGAATTTCGCGCCGGGACGCGCGTGGACAGCATGAAGTCGGTTCTTGCGGAAAATTTTGATGCTGTTTTTGTCGGTACCGGCGCGCCGCGCGGCCGCGATCTGGACATACCCGGTCGCAAAGAGGCTGCCGCCAATATTCACATCGGTATCGACTGGTTATCTTCGGTTTCATTCGGTCACATCGAAAAAATTGGCAAGCGCGTCATTGTGCTGGGCGGTGGCAATACCGCCATGGACTGTTGCCGTTCCTCGCGACGGTTGGGCGGAGACGAAGTGAAGGTCATCGTTCGCTCCGGCTTTGATGAAATGAAGGCTTCCCCCTGGGAAAAAGAGGATGCGCAGCACGAAGGCATTCCCATCATCAATTTTCATGTACCCAAGGCATTCACACACCAGAGCGGCAAACTTACCGGCGTGACATTTGAAGTCGTCGAGGCCAAATACGACGACAAAGGCAAACGTTCGTTGGTCGCCGCTGGCACGCCCGATGTGCATGTGCCTTGCGACGATGTGCTCGTGGCTATCGGTCAGGAAAATTCATTTCCGTGGATCGAGCGCGACGCAGGCATCGAGTTCGATAAATGGGGCATGCCGGTGGTCAACAAGGAGACGATGCAGGCGAGTTTGCCAAGGGTATTTTTCGGTGGTGACGCCGCGTTCGGACCAAAGAACATTATTTGGGCGGTCGCGCACGGCCACGAGGCTGCGATTTCCATCGACAAGTTTTGTCAGTCAGCCGACGTCGCCATTCGCCCGCCACCGATGATGAATCTGCTCAGCCAGAAAATGGGCATTCACGAGTGGAGCTACGACAACGCCATCACCGGCGACCTGCGCTACAAAGTGCCGCTCAAGGATGTCTCCATCGCGCTCAAAAACATCCGCGTGGAAGTCGAGCTCGGTTTTGACGCAAAGCTTGGCTACAAGGAAGCGCAGCGCTGCCTAAATTGCGATGTGCAGACGGTATTCAATACTGCGCAATGCATCGAATGCGATGCCTGCGTCGATATTTGTCCGATGGATTGCATCACGTTCACCGCCGACGGCGAGGAAAGTGAACTGCGGGCGCGGCTGACAGCGCCAGCGCTGAATCTCAGTCAGGATTTGTATATTGCTAGCGGATTGAAAACCGGTCGCATCATGGCCAAGGACGAAGATGTTTGCCTGCATTGTGGGCTATGTGCCGAGCGCTGCCCGACAGGTGCATGGGACATGCAGAAGTCGTTGATTCAAATGTCGCACGCTGGGAGCAGACCACGACCGCAACTTGAAAAAATGGCGGAGGCCGCAGAATGAGCAAGCATGCGATCACCGCAGTAAACGACTTTGTCATCAAGTTCGCCAACGTCAATGGTTCGGGTTCGGCATCAGCCAATACCTTGTTCGCAAAATCAATATTGCGCATGGGCGTGCCAGTGTCGCCGCGTAATATTTTCCCGTCCAATATCCAGGGGCTGCCGACCTGGTATGAGGTGCGGGTCACTGAAGACGGCTACCTCGCCCGACGCGGTGGTTGTGATTTCATGGTGGCAATGAATCCGCAAACGTGGGACAAAGATATTGCCGAGATCGAAACCGGCGGCTATCTTTTTTACGATTCCGCACGGCAGATGCCGCAGTCAAAATTCCGCGACGACATCAATGTGATCGGTATGCCGCTCACCGAAATCGTGAACGGTGCTTATACCGACCCGCGCCAGCGCCAGCTATTCAAAAACATTATTTATGTCGGGGCATTATCGGCATTGCTCGATGTGGAATTGGCCGTGGTCGAACAGCTCATCGCGGAGCAATACAAAGGCAAGGAAAAACTGCTGCCGCCGAATATTGCCGCACTGCACATGGGTCGCGATTACGCGCTCGCACATCTGGACTGCAACATCGGCTTGAAGATAAAGCGGGCCGACAAGGTGGGCAATCAAATATTCGTGGAAGGCAATAGCGCAGCGGCGTTGGGCGCGGTCTATGGTGGTGCAACGGTGGCTGCGTGGTATCCGATTACGCCCTCCTCCTCGGTCGCCGAAGCATTTGCCAAACACTGCAAAAAATTCCGCACCACTGAAGACGGCAAAGCGCGTTACGCCATCGTTCAGGCCGAAGATGAACTCGCTTCAATCGGCATGGTCATCGGTGCGGCATGGAATGGTGCCCGCGCGTTTACGGCGACATCCGGCCCGGGAATCTCGCTGATGCAGGAATTTCTCGGCCTCGCCTATTTTGCAGAAATTCCTTCGGTGATATTTGATGTCCAGCGCGCTGGCCCATCGACCGGCATGCCGACCCGAACGCAGCAATCGGATGTATTGAGCTGTGCCTATGCGTCGCACGGCGATACCAAGCACGTGTTGCTGTTCCCGGAAGACCCATACGAATGTTTCACCTTTGGCGCCGAAGCGTTCGATCTGGCAGATCGCTTGCAAACGCCAATTTTTGTCATGCTTGATCTTGACATCGGCATGAACGAACGCTTGTGCAAACCGTTTGAATGGGATGACACGCGTCAAATGGATCGCGGCAAAGTCATGACCGCCGAGATGCTCGATGCAGGCAAGGATTTTGGCCGCTACCTCGATGTTGATGGTGATGGCATCTCCTACCGCACCTATCCCGGCACCCACCCCACCAAGGGCAGCTATTTCACCCGTGGTACCAGCCGCGACCGCTATGCGCGCTACACCGAGGAAGGTGGCGCCTATGTCGATAACATGCAGCGCCTGTTGCGTAAATTTGAGACCGCCAAAGATAAAGTGCCCAAGCCGATCATTCGCAAAGCCGCACATGCGACAAAATTTGGCGTGCTCTATTACGGTTCCACAAGTCCGGCAATGCATGAGGCGCTCGATTTGCTCACCGAGGCTGGCCTGCACGTGGATGCCATGCGCCTGCGGGCATTCCCGTTTGCCGACGATGTGCTGGAATTCATTGCCGCGCACGATGATCTTTTCGTCGTCGAGCAAAATCGTGACGCGCAGCTACGCACGCTGCTGATCAACGAAGGCGCAATCGATCCAGCCGTGCTCACGCCAGTGTTGCACTACGATGGCACGCCAATCACGGCGCGCTTTATCGCCAACGAAATCTCGCAAAACCTGAAGGCATTGAACGTGGCACCGTTGCGCACCGTCGTGTCCAAGCGCGTCAGTCAGGAAAACAAATGACCTACCTCGCCAAACCAAAACTGCATCACCCCAACCTGCCCCGCAACAAGCTGGGCTACACGCGCCGCGATTACGAAGGCGCGATCTCAACGCTTTGTGCCGGTTGTGGACACGATTCAATCAGTGCCGCCATCATTCAGGCCTGCTTCGAGCTCGAGCTGCCGCCGCACCGGATCGCGAAACTTTCGGGGATCGGCTGCTCATCAAAAACGCCAACCTATTTCCTCGGACATTCACATGGATTCAATACCGTGCATGGCCGCATGCCTTCCGTGCTGACCGGTGCCAATCTCGCTAATCGTGATCTCATTTATCTGGGTGTATCCGGCGACGGCGATTCGGCATCCATCGGGCTGGGCCAGTTCGCGCATGTGATGCGGCGCGGCGTGAACATGACCTACATCGTCGAGAACAATGGCGTTTATGGCCTGACAAAAGGACAATTTTCTGCGACTTCCGACCGAGGCTCAAAAAGCAAACGCGGCGCTGTCAACACAGACGAAGCCATCGATCTGGTTGGGTTGGCCATGCAACTCGGTGCCACCTATATCGCACGCAGTTTTTCTGGTGATAAACAACAATTGGTGCCGCTCATTCAGGGTGCGATTTTGCATCAGGGCGCCGCCTTTATCGACGTGATTTCTCCCTGCGTGGCGTTCAACAACCACGATGGCTCGACCAAAAGCTACGATTACGTGCGCGAACACAACGAGGCGGTGAATTTTCTCGATGTGATCAAATTCCGCGATGAAATCACCACCGAATATGCACCGGGCGCGCTACAGGAAGTGCAACAACACGATGGCTCAGTATTGCGCCTGCGAAAGCTGCACGAGAACTACGACCCGACAGACCGTATCGCGGCCATGCATCATTTGCACGAAAGCCATGCCAAGCGCGAAATTGCGACCGGCCTGTTGTTTGTCGATGGCGAACCAACCGACCTGCATGCGGCGGCAAATACTGTAGATACGCCGCTCAATTTGCTCGATGACAAGGCACTGAACCCGGGCTCAGCGGCACTCGGCAAGCTGAACGCGTCGCTGCGATAGCGTTGCGCCTGAACGTTTCGCGCTCAATCGTTTAATCGCAATCAGCGAACCTAAAACGCTGCGCTACTTTGTGGTCCAGGCGTCGAAATCGAGCTTGTCAACGTCGAAGGCCGCGTGTTTGGGTGCTGCACTTGCTTTCATCTCGCTTTCGAGTTTTTGAAAGGCTTCCGCAAGCTTGAAGCTGATCTTGGCTAAGCTCTCTGGGCTCGCCGTAATTTTCGCCGTTGCATCGGTGACAACAATGGCGCTACTTGCCAGATTGATGTAAATCTGTATCGCCATTTCCCTGACCGGGTCGTGTTCTTTGCCGGGCTTGCCGCTGGAACTACTGCTGGAATTGCTGCTGGGGCTACCGCCGTGACCTGACATGTTCGCGTGTCCATCAATAAAAAAATCGTTGATCGTGGGCCGATGTGATGCCCATCGGTTAAAGCGCATGGTACGCCGAAAGTGCTCGCCACGTCCCGCTGACGTTCCGTATCTGCACATTAAATTTTGACAAACTCCAGCATGCACGCGCATTTTCAGAGCATAAACGCCTGCGATGCCCGCCAATGCTAGACATCGCGTTAAAACAACAAGCCTTCAGACTCGTAGGCGTCAAGGGCTTTTCTGACTACTACGTCACGCCCGGCATCCCCGTCTGCACAAACGCCCAGCCCCAATACAACAACCCGACGGCAGCGCCAGCGACCGCCACGCCGAGCATCCAGCGCCGCCGCACCAGCACACATATAGCGGCGAGTGAAATGGCGATCTGGATAAACGTCATTGATTGGGCGCGTTTGTCGTACGGATAAAGCGCGTGCTTCGACTTTTCATCTGCGTCCACAAAACCACCGCCCGCCCGGCCGACTTGTAGCCATCTTCGCCATGAGCTTCATGTTCCAGCGCGAGATCGTGAGGGCCGTGAACGTAAAATTTTCCGCCTGACATAAATTGTGCTCCTGAATTAAAAACTGTCGCGATCATGTGGCTTGTTGGCTCGCATCGGTGACTAATTCAAAACGCGCCGATTTGGTCGCTGATGGTTTTCAGCAATGCAGTTCTGTCAAAATATCGCACTCAATTCAAAAACCTCAAAAAACCGTTCATGACAAAACGAATTCTCGTCACCGGCGCGGCCGGCTTTATCGGCTCCACCCTGTCCCACAAGTTGCTCGCGCGCGGCGATTCGGTGGTGGGTATCGACAATCTGAACGACTACTACGATCCCACCCTGAAAATGGCGCGGCTGGCGCGGCTGCAACCGCAAAGCGGGTTCAGTTTTCAACAGCTCGATATTTGTGATCGCGCGGGGATGGAGGCATTATTTAAAGGCGAGCGTTTTGATGCCGTCATGCATCTGGCAGCCCAAGCTGGCGTCCGTTATTCACTCACCAATCCGCAGGCCTATATCGACGCCAATCTGGTTGGGTTCACCAATATTCTCGAAGGTGCGCGCCATTCAAAAGTTGGCCACTTGGTGTTCGCCTCCTCGAGCTCCGTGTACGGTTTGAATGAGCGACTGCCGCTCGCCGAAAGCGACAACGTTGACCATCCGGTGTCGCTCTATGCCGCGACCAAAAAAGCCAATGAACTC
>JAYURJ010000193.1:0-9945 GCA_043756275.1 Betaproteobacteria bacterium
CGTCGAGCTGGATCAGGGTTTGCTTCTCGGTGACTTCGGCGATTTCGATAACTGGGGTGTCGATCAGGTTGAATTCTTTGCTCATGATGATTTCCTTTAGGTTAGATAAAACAAGATAAAATTGTGCGTTAGTTCACAGTTTTCACCAGCGTAATGTGATAGATAGATGATTTGCAAGGGCATTTAATTTGAATGGAAGCTAGAAATACCAAACTAGATGATGTCGAGCAACTTGCTGAGGCTAAGCTGACTATTGCCCGAGCATTTGCCACTGGTATCTGTTCCGATCCCAAGAAGCTTGAGGCTGTAGCGAGCAAACTTGCAGACATACGCGTTGATATACCCCAGCAACTGGCTTCGATGCTGGAAGCCGTTAGATTTTTGTATGTTTCGGGCCATGCCTTTGGTGGGTTAGCCGTTGCGCAAAGAGCACAATCCTTGGGCCTTGAATCCGCTCAGTCGGCGTTGACGGGTGACGCACAGTTGCTGATCGGTGTTTGTTCAGCTGACACCGGCGACCTGGCAACGGCAATGGAGGCATATGCCAGCGCATTGACACTTGCCGCCGGGACCGGCGACGCAGGTAGACAGAGAAAAATATTGCATAACCTCGGAAGTGCACTGGCCTATGCAGGCATGTTTCGTGAGGCACTCGCAAGTCTGTATGCAGCGCTCGTTGAGAGCGAACATGATCCTAGTTTAGCCAGTTTTCGTTCTGCCATTTACACCAATATTGCCACGTGCCACTTAAATTTGGATGAGATTGGGCCTGGTCTAGATGCGATTCAGAAATCGATTAGTTTGGCGCAAGAACCAGATGATGTGAACAAGGCGCTGAACCGTGTGCTTGCCGAAGGTTGCTACACGCGGCTGCTGCTCGAAGTGAGTAATTTCGACGCAGCAAGGGAACACGCCAAACTTGCACGGAAATATGCCTCCCAGTCAAAGTCACCGCGCGCAGACATTTTTGCGGGTGTTGCGGAAGGGCTGGCGGAGGTGTTTTCTGGGCAGGCTGATGTTGGAATTACGAGGCTGGTAAACACGCTCGACCGCGCAAGAACTCACAAAATCACGACCAGAGATGTCTTGATTGCGCTAGTGAAGGCGTTCGAGTTCATGGGAAAACCTGATCAAGCATTGGTTTATTTGCGTCAACTGTTGGACTATCAAAGTACAACGCAAAAACAGAATGTCTTGAAGCATGTAAAGCTGCATCTCGAACGGCTTCACCCGGCGCTGGAGGATGAGGCCAATGTTATTCGTCGACTGACAACGCGTCAAGAAGTGCTGGAAGGCCGGGTTGCCAAACAAGCACTCTTCAAAGCCCAAGTTGAATCCATGGAGCGCATGGCAGTTGTTGCGGAATTGCGCGACGATTCCACCGGCGCCCATTCGTATCGGGTTGGGCGTCTCGCTTCACTCTTGGCTAAAGAGAGTGGCTGTGATGAAGAAATGATTTTCATGATCGACATTGCTGCCCGGTTACACGATATTGGCAAAGTTGGTATTCCTGACGGCATTCTGCTGAAGCCTGCCAAACTGAATGTCGCCGAGCGTGAAGTGATGAAAACGCATACCACTATTGGGGCCGAAGTCTTGGCAAACAGCAATATTGCGCACATGCAAACAGCAGAGGAAATTGCCCGTTATCACCATGAGTGGTGGGATGGGACAGGTTACCCTTCTGGCCTCGCAGGCACTAACATTCCGATATCAGCCCGAATAACTGCGCTTGCTGATGTATTTGACGCACTTGCACACAAGCGCCCTTATAAAGAAGCGTGGCCATTGGATAGCACACTAACTGAGATCATGTCGCTGAGGGGGCGACAGTTCGACCCCGAGCTCACGGACTTGTTTTTAGGCTTGGTCGCTCGTCTTCGTCGCGAGCATACTGATCTTGATGCCTTTCTGGGCGAGGCTGCCAGTGCATCTCCATTCCTACAGGCGCGCGCAAAAATCAAGGAGACTTTGCTCCAGTCCGCTGAAGGAAATGATAATGGGTCAGAAAGTCGCTTAAACCTTCAGCGCTAGCTGTTTGAGTGATTTTTGCTGTTTACCCTGTAGTCAGTTACGAGCTATAATCGTGCGCTTTGCTGTCTCCTAGGAATAGTCTCTTGCGCAACCGTTTTGTTATCGGTAACTGGAAGCTCAACGGCGGCCTCGCGAGCAATGCGGCGTTGCTTGGGGCGCTCAAAGCTGGCGTAACCGCGAAAACCGATGGATCTTGTGGGATTTGTGCGTCGGCGCCATATCTGGCGCAGGCGCAGGCAGCGCTTAACGGGTCAATAGTTGGCTGGGGTTCGCAGGATGTCAGCCGCTTTGAATCTGGTGCCTATACCGGTGATGTTTCAGCGGGCATGGTAGCCGAATTCGGCAGCCGATACGCGATTGTCGGGCATTCGGAGCGCCGCGCGATTTTTGGTGATACCGATGAAGCGATTGCTGCAAAGTTTGGTCAAGCACTGAAGGCTCAACTAACCCCAATAATTTGCGTTGGGGAGTCGCTTGCGGAACGAGAAGGCGGCAAGACAGAGGAAATCGTTTGGCGACAGTTGCAGGCAGTTATTGCTGCACATGGCGTAAACAGTTTGTCGAAGGCGATATTGGCTTACGAGCCGGTTTGGGCGATCGGAACGGGCAAGACGGCCAGTCCAGCACAAGCGGAGGCAGTACATGCGTTTCTTCGCAGTAAAGTAAGTGCGCTGGATCGCGAAGTTGGCAATGATTTGCCGATTTTGTACGGCGGCAGCGTGAAGAAATCTAACGCGGCTGAATTGTTCAGTATGCAGAATATCGACGGGGGCCTGATCGGCGGCGCGTCGTTAGTGGCAGAAGAATTTTTGGGTATCTGGAACGCGTTGTGAAGCAAGTGTCCAGGTTGAATGGATCTAGTTAAGGAAAAGTGTCATGTTGCTAAATGTTATTTTGACAATTCATGTGGTGTTGGCGATTGCGATTGTCGTGTTGGTGTTGTTGCAACACGGCAAGGGCGCTGATATGGGCGCAGCGTTCGGCACCGGTTCGGCAGGCAGCCTTTTTGGCTCTTCGGGGGCGGCTAATTTTCTGTCGCGTTCCACTGCGGTTTGCGCAGGGGTATTTTTCGCAACCAGCCTTGGGCTCACGTATTTTTATGCGCCTAAATCGGGTGGTGGCGTGATGGGGGGCGGTGTAATGCAATCAGCGCCGGTAGTAGAAGGTACGCCAGGATCAATTCCTGCACCCGTACCCGCTCCAGTTGGCGCAGCCGGCAATACTGATCCTCAAAAACCTGCTCCTCAGCAGATTCCCAAGTAATTTCGCAGTAAAATTGAACGAACCGCTGATCAAGTCCTTCGACAGGCTCAGGACGAACGGGCGCTTATTAATTCCGTTCGTGGTGAGCTTGTCGAACCACATCAAATTAAACTTGATCAGAGATTCCTAAGTGTTGAAGAGTAAGTGCAGTGCCGTCGTGGTGGAATTGGTAGACACGCTGTCTTGAGGGGGCAGTGCAGAAATGCGTAAGAGTTCGAGTCTCTTCGTCGGCACCATTCATTAAAAAGTAGTCTCCGGGGGTTGTCCCCGCGCGCCAAGATCAGGTGAGAATTGTCCACTCGCCGTAGTGGCGAACAGGTGTTCAGCTAAATGCTCGAAAATTATTTTCCCGTCCTGATCTTTATCCTCGTCGGCGCTGCCATTGGCATCCTGCCGATCATCGGCACCAAGGTGCTGACGATTTTGCTGGGGCATGATCGCCCTTACCCGCAAAAACTTTCCCCATACGAATGTGGCTTCGAGGCCTTCGAGGACGCGCGCATGAAATTCGATGTGCGCTATTACCTCGTGGCAATTCTGTTTATCTTGTTTGATCTTGAGATTGCGTTCATGTTCCCATGGGCAATCGTATTGCAGGAAATCGGCTGGTTTGGTTTCTGGGGAATGATGGTCTTTCTCGGCATCCTCGTTATTGGCTTTATCTACGAGTGGAAAAAAGGTGCGCTCGATTGGGAATAGCGCTGCCTGCATTGGATGCCTTGTGTGAACTCCCCACAAGTTTAGAAATGATGATTCATCCTATGAAACTTTGCTTCAATCCGGAGAAATCCCATGCCTGAAGGTGGTGTTTCGCAACAGGGTTTTGTCACTACCTCGCTCGATAGCGTGCTCAATTGGGCGCGTACCGGCTCGATGTGGCCGATGACCTTTGGTCTTGCCTGTTGTGCTGTCGAAATGATGCACGCCGGTGCGTCGCGTTACGATCTGGACCGTTTCGGCATTGTCTTCAGGCCCAGTCCCCGTCAATCGGATGTGATGATCGTCGCGGGCACGCTGTGTAACAAAATGGCGCCAGCGCTGCGCAAGGTTTACGATCAAATGGCCGAGCCGCGTTGGGTAATTTCGATGGGCTCGTGTGCCAACGGTGGTGGCTACTATCACTACTCATACTCGGTAGTGCGCGGCTGTGACCGTATCGTACCCGTGGATATTTATGTTCCTGGCTGCCCGCCGACAGCCGAAGCGCTGCTCTATGGCCTGATTCAGTTGCAAAATAAAATCAAGCGTACCAACACGATTGCCCGCTAGACAAATGCCTCCTAAACTTGAAAACCTGAAGGCAAGTGTTGAGAGCGTGCTTGGCGCACGCGTGGCAAAGCTCATCGTTGAAAAAGACGCGCTTATCATCGAGGTCAATGCTGTCGATCTATGTGAGGTTATGACAACACTTCGCGATGAACCGGCCTTCAATTTCAGCCAGTTGATCGATGCCAGCGGCATGGATTATGCGGACTATGGCGACACATGGGATGGTGCCCGCTACGCCGTGGTGTATCAGCTACTGTCTATCGAGCATAACTGGCGCTTGCGCGTACGGTGCTTTTGCGCGGACGACGATTTTCCGATGATCGACACCATGAATGACATATGGTCCGCCGCCAACTGGTATGAACGTGAAGCATTCGATCTCTACGGCATTGTCTTCAACGGGCATCCCGATCTGCGTCGCATCCTTACCGATTATGGCTTTGTCGGCCATCCTTTCCGCAAGGATTTTCCGGTGTCGGGCAACGTTGAAATGCGTTACGACCCTGAACAGCAGCGTGTTGTGTATCAGCCGGTGACGATTGAGGCGCGTGAAATTGTGCCGCGTGTGATCCGTGAAGACCATTATGCGGAGCGGAAATAATCGTGGCTGAGATTAAAAACTACACGATGAATTTTGGCCCGCAGCACCCTGCGGCGCACGGTGTGTTGCGGCTCGTGCTCGAGCTCGATGGAGAGGTAATTCAGCGCGCCGATCCGCACATTGGATTGCTGCATCGCGCGACGGAAAAACTCGCTGAGACGCGCACCTACATTCAAAATTTGCCCTATATGGACCGTCTCGACTATGTGTCGATGATGGTCAATGAGCACGCCTATGTGATGGCAATTGAAAAACTTATGGGCGTGGAGGTACCCGAGCGTGCCCAGTACATCCGCGTCATGTTTGACGAAATCACCCGCGTTCTTAATCATCTGCTGTGGTTGGGCGCGCACGCGTTGGACGTTGGCGCAATGACAGTGTTTCTTTACGCCTTCCGCGAGCGCGAAGACTTGATGGACACTTATGAGGCGGTTTCAGGCGCGCGCATGCACGCGGCCTACTACCGTCCCGGTGGGGTCTATCGCGATCTGCCAGAGCGCATGCCGCAATACACCGTTACGCACGGTCGTAACGCCGCAGCGATCACGAAAATGAATGAAAATCGTCAGGGGTCTCTACTCGACTTTATTGATGATTTCACCAAGCGATTCCCAACCTACATTGACGAATACGAGACATTGTTGACAGATAACCGTATCTGGAAACAGCGGCTGGTAGGAATTGGTGTTGTCACGCCAGAGCGTGCGTTGAATCTGGGATTTACCGGTCCGATGTTGCGTGGATCGGGCATCGCCTGGGATTTGCGCAAGAAGCAGCCGTATGAAGTGTATGACCGCATGGATTTCGATATCCCCATCGGCACCAACGGTGATTCTTACGACCGCTATCTGGTGCGTGTGCAGGAAATGCGCGAATCGAACAAGATCATCAAACAGTGTGTGGATTGGCTACGCAAGAATCCCGGCCCTGTCATCAGCGATGACCACAAAGTAGCGCCGCCATCACGGGAAAACATGAAAACAAACATGGAAGAGTTGATTCATCATTTCAAACTCTTCACAGAGGGGTTTCATGTTCCGCCGGGCGAGACCTATGCCGCACTGGAACACCCCAAAGGCGAATTCGGCATTTATCTGGTGTCTGATGGTGCCAACAAGCCGTATCGTTTGAAGATCCGTGCGCCGGGGTTTCCGCATCTGGCCGCGTTGGACGAAATGTCAAGGGGGCACATGATTGCAGATGTGGTGACCATCATTGGCACGCAGGACATCGTGTTCGGGGAAATCGATCGATGAGCACCATCGACGGTAAAGTCATCAACATCGACCAGCTCAAGCTTGAACATTTCGAGCAAGGCTCGAAATTTAGTTGCGACGCGGTACGCATTGGCCCTCTTTTAGGTGCGAAAAACCTTGGTTTTTCGTATGACGTGGTACAGCCGGGCAAGTGTTCGTGCCCGTTCCATAGTCACCGCGCAGAAGAAGAGATGTTCTTCATCGTCAAAGGGACTGGGACACTGCGTTATGGCACTGAATCGCGCAAAGTGCGTGCGGGCGATTTTATTTGTTGCCCAACCGGGGGCCCGGAGACCGCGCACCAGCTCATTAATGATTCTGACGCGGAGTTTGCGTATATTTCGGTGAGCACGATGTGTCCTGCAGAAGTTTGCGAGTATCCGGACTCGAGCAAAATTGGCGCCTTTGGGGGTGGATTGCGTCACATGACACATACTGCTGACCACGTCGATTACTGGAAGGGAGAGTAGCGCTGTGTTGTCCGCTGAAGCAAAACTGAAGATTGATCGCGAACTGACTAAGTATCCGGCTAACCAAAAACAGTCCGCTGTGATGTCGGCCCTGGCTATCGCACAGGATGAGCACGGCTGGTTGCCCAACGAACTGATGGAAGAGGTGGCACGTTACCTCGGTATGCCGTCAGTCGCGGTGTACGAAGTGGCTACTTTTTACAATATGTACAACCTGGCGCCGATGGGTAAACACAAGATTACCGTCTGCACGAATTTGCCCTGCGCGCTGTCGGGCGGCGTTGAAGCGGCTGAGTATCTGAAGAAAAAACTTGGCGTGGACTGGAAAGAGCGTACTGCTGACGGGCGGTTCACGATTGTCGAGGGCGAGTGCATGGGCGCATGTGGTGACGCACCAGTATTGTTGGTGAACAACAAACGGATGTGCAGCTTTATGTCAAACGAAAAGCTTGATCAACTCGTTGCGGAGTTGAAATGACTACGCAAATTTCCAAGCCCCTCGACTACGGCCCGGATGCAATCATCCTCAAAGGCCTCGACGGCAACAATTGGCATCTGAAGGACTATGAATCACGTGGTGGCTATGAGGCACTGAAGAAAATCCTGCGCGACAATATCAAGCAGGAAGATGTCATTGCCGAGGTGAAGAAGTCGGCCTTGCGTGGTCGCGGAGGTGCAGGTTTCCCGACAGGGTTGAAGTGGAGTTTCATGCCACGTTCGTTTCCGGGTGCCAAGTATCTGGTCTGTAACTCGGACGAGGGCGAGCCCGGCACGTTCAAGGATCGAGACATCATCCGCTATAACCCGCACGTTCTGATCGAGGGCATGATCATTGCCGCGTACGCGATGGGTATTGAAGTTGGATACAACTACATTCACGGCGAAATCTGGGCAGATTACGACCGCTTTGAAGAAGCCTTGGAAGAAGCGCGTGCTGCGGGTTATCTGGGTAATAAAATTCTTGGCTCCGAATTTTCATTTCAACTGCATGCGTTCCATGGCTTTGGCGCCTATATTTGCGGCGAAGAAACCGCCTTGCTCGAATCGCTGGAAGGCAAAAAAGGACAGCCGCGCTTCAAGCCGCCGTTTCCGGCAAGTTTTGGTCTTTATGGCAAGCCCACCACGATCAATAACACCGAAACATTCGCCGCTGTTCCCTACATCATGCGTGAGGGCGGCGAGGCATTTGTAAACCTCGGCAAACCAAACAACGGCGGCACTAAACTTTTTTCAGTGTCGGGTAATGTTGCGCGTCCCGGTAACTATGAAGTCAGGTTAGGCACACCGTTTGCGAAACTGCTTGAAATGGCAGGCGGTATGCGCGGGGGCAAGAAAATTAAAGGTGTCATTCCCGGAGGCTCTTCGATGCCTGTCATCAAAGGGGATGTGATGATGTCCATCGATATGGACTATGACTCCATCGCCAAGGCCGGCTCGATGCTGGGTTCCGGTGCGGTCATCGTGATGGACGAAGACACCTGTATGGTCAAGGCTGCGGAACGTCTTGCATATTTTTACTTTGAAGAGTCTTGTGGACAGTGCACGCCATGCCGTGAGGGTACCGGTTGGTTGTATCGAATCATCCATCGTATTGAGCACGGACTGGGCAGGCAGGAGGATCTGGATCTGTTGCTTAATCTGGCTGACCAGATTCAGGGCCGCACGATCTGCGCGCTAGGCGACGCTGCCGCAATGCCGGTGCGTGCGTTCATCAAAAACTACCGTGAAGAATTCGAGTACCACGTGACACATAAGCGATGCATGGTTGGCCCGGGTGGCTATTCGACGCCATTTGTAGCCGAACCACTCGCAATGGCGGCAGAGTAACCATGGTTAATCTCGAAATTGATGGCAAGACGGTTTCAGTAGAAAACGGTTCCACCGTGATGGAGGCAGCCAACAAGATTGGCACTTTCATTCCACATTTTTGTTATCACAAGAAATTATCGATCGCGGCGAACTGTCGCATGTGTCTGGTGCAGGTGGAAAAAGCGCCCAAACCATTGCCCGCGTGTGCGACGCCTGCCACTGAGGGCATGAAAGTACAGACAAGTTCTGAATACGCCAAGACCGCGCAAAAAGGGGTGATGGAATTTTTGCTCATCAATCATCCGCTGGACTGTCCGATTTGTGATCAGGGCGGCGAATGTCAGTTGCAGGATCTTGCTGTCGGCTACGGTGGATCAGCGTCCCGGTATCAGGAGGCCAAACGCGTCGTTGTGAACAAAAATTTAGGGGCATTGATTTCCACCGACATGACGCGCTGCATTCACTGCACGCGCTGCGTGCGTTTTGGTCAGGAAGTCGCTGGCGTAATGGAACTGGGGCAGGCGGGTCGTGGCGAGCATTCAGAAATCCTCGCATTCGTCGGTCAAACGGTTGATTCCGAATTGTCCGGCAACATGATCGATTTATGTCCGGTTGGTGCACTTACCTCCAAGCCATTCCGCTATACCGCCCGCAGTTGGGAATTGTCCCGCCGCAAATCGGTATCACCGCACGATGGCATGGGTTCAAATCTGGTTGTGCAGGTGAAACAGGATCGCGTGATGCGGGTGTTGCCGCTCGAAAACGACGCCACCAACGAATGCTGGCTCTCGGATAAAGATCGCTTTTCGTACGAAGGATTGAATTCGGAAGATCGCCTCACCCGGCCGATGATCAAGCAGGGCGGGCAGTGGCTGGAAGTTGAGTGGCCACAAGCACTCGATTTCGTGGCGCACGGACTGCGGGACATCAAGTCCAATCACGGCGCAGCCTCAATCGCCGCACTGGCGTCCCCACATCAGACGCTTGAAGAGCTGTATTTGCTTAATAAATTGGTGCGTGGCCTGGGCTCACATAACATCGATACACGCTTGCGCCAGTCTGATACCAGTGCGGATGGCAAGGTCGCAGGTGCGAGATGGCTTGGCATGAAGATCGCCGACATTTCCAGCCTGCAAAGTATGTTGGTAATTGGCTCGACCTTGCGTAAAGAACACCCACTACTTTCAAACCGGGTGCGTCAGGCGGCCAAACGCGGCTTGCAACTTAACGTCGTCCACGTTGC
>JAYURJ010000194.1:0-3475 GCA_043756275.1 Betaproteobacteria bacterium
CGCGGTCGCACTCGCGGCCTCGATGCCCCATGTTTTCGCCACCAAACCGGCCGACACTTATTTTTGCACCTCCGACATCGGCTGGGTGGTGGGCCACTCGTATATCATCTACGCCCCGCTCATCAATGGCAGCACCAGCATCATGTATGACGGCCTGCCGATTCGGCCCGATGCCGGCGTGTGGTGGAAAATCGTGGAGCAGTACAAGGTCTCGGTTATGTTTTCGTCCCCCACTGCCATTCGCGTGCTCAAAAAACAGGATCCTGCTTTCCTCAGCAAATATGATGTGTCCTCGTTGCGATATCTGTTCCTTGCCGGCGAGCCGCTCGACCAGCCGACCTCGAACTGGATCGAGCAGGGCCTTGGTGTAAAGGTGATCGACAATTACTGGCAAACCGAATCCGGCTGGCCGATCTTGTCCGCTGAGCCCGGCATCGAGGACACCAAACGCAAACTCGGCTCGCCGAGCTTCGCCTCCTACGGCTACCGCATGAAATTGAAAGATGAAGAGTCCGGCAAGCCGGTCGCTGCAAACGAGAAAGGCGTGTTGTGCATCGTCCCGCCGCTGCCACCTGGCTGCATGAGCACCATCTGGGGTGATGATGCGCGGTTCGTCAGCACCTATTTCACGACGTTTAAGGATGAGCAGGTTTACAACACTTTCGACTGGGCCACGTGTGACGACGAAGGCTACTACTTCATCATGGGCCGCACCGACGACGTGATCAACGTGGCCGGCCATCGGCTGGGCACGCGTGAGATCGAAGAAGCGGTGCAGATGCACACCAATATCGCCGAAGTCGCGGTGATCGGCGTGGCAGATCAGTTGAAGGGTCAGGTGCCGGTTGCGTTTGCGGTGGTAAAAGATGCGAGCCGCGCTGAGACGCCCGCACTGGCCGCTGCGCACGAAAAAGAAGTCATGGCGATGGTCGATAAAGAGCTCGGCGCCATTGGCCGCCCATCGCGCGTGTATTTTGTGACGCTGTTACCCAAAACGCGTTCAGGAAAATTGCTGCGCCGCGCGATTCAGGCGCTGTGCGAAGGCCGTGATCCCGGTGATCTGACCACGATGGAAGATCCGGCGGCGCTGGAGCAATTGAAGGCGGCAATCGCGAAGTAATTTTATTTCTATAGCACTGGCGCGCTTCTTCAGATATTTATTCGCTGAACGCCGCGCCAGTGTTTGTGTTCGGCAATTTTCACAACCCTCAGTTGGGTAAACGGCGCTAATGCGGAAATCGCGTTTGCCCAATCTCAATCGACAATGTTGGGCTTCATGAAACCAGCCCAACCTACCGCGCCAGTAATAGATGTCGACGCCAAAAGAAATACGCAATGCGTGACAGATGAATGCGCGCCATCAGCACGAATAGCTATGTGCGGCGACGCACAGACTAAACAAGCCGGATGCGTAGTATTGCAAAGGTAGCGACAGCGGAGCCAATTTGGATCATCCGCCTGTGTGAACGACCGCTGTATCCTACTTAACCTGGAGACTGAACCATGAACCCAATACGCAGACTTTTCACGACCCGTGTCGCGCTTCTCGGCATTTCCGCATTCATCGGCGGCGCAATTGCGGCAGATAAAGGTAAAGACAAAGAAAATGAGCAAGGCAAAGGCAAAGGTAAAAGCAAAGGCAAAGCAAACCATAAAAACGGCAAGCAATTGCTCGGCGAGAAGCTGAAGAAAAACGGCAAGCACGTACTAGATAAGAAAGGTGCCAACACGGCATCGGTAGACGTGAAAGACGGCAAGATCACGGCCGTCAAGGTCAAGCATGACAAAAAGGGTGACGTAGCGGTCATCAAGTACAAGACCAGCAAAAAAATGGCTTACGTCGAGGGCCTGCAGTTAGCCTCCATGCGACTGGCCCAAGTACAGAATTTAGGCACGGTATATATCGGCTACGCATACTATGACGAAGATGGCTACGAGGAGATTTACTGGTTCCCGTATGACATGATTTATGACGGCGAAACCGGCGCGATTGAATATGTTCCGGTGTACTAAACGTCAGTAATTTGCAGAATGATCCTGTTGGCGATATTTTTCCGACGCGAAATCATTTTATCGATGCCACTTGCAGCCGCGGAGTGCAGTGGTGCAGTAGGTTGGGCAAACAGCTTCATCGTTTGCCCAACATCAACGCTATCGCCGACGTTGGGCTTGATGAAGCCAGCCCAACCTACCGCGCTTTGGCCCCGGCCTTCGCCGGGGAGACAAATGTTGGGTTTTTTTAGAAGTTCCCAGTTGCCAGACACAAGTATTGGCGCGGTTTCCAGAGCATAAATCGCTGTAAACGCTCGCCAGTGCTGGTATTTACCTATTTCTAACTCAGCTATTCCACTGTACGTTGTCGCACAGACAGTCCCTCGCCTTGCACGCAACAATCTCCGTACGTCGCACCTGCGGCGCGATGATTCACATCGAGGAGGTCTTATGAAGAAGTTCGTAATCGCACTACTATCTCTATTCATGGTGGCACTGGCACTGCCGCTAGAAGCCGCTCCAGATAAGGAGAAGAGTCTGTATGAACGGCTTGGTGGTGTCTTCGCCATCGCCGCCGTCATAGACCATTTTAGCGACGCGGTGGTTCAGAACCCAATCGTGGGAAAGACTTCGCAGAACCCAGCCCTCAGGGAATGGCACACGAAGAGTCTGGGCAGGTTACCGGGCCTCAAGTTCGAGCGAACGTTATGGGTCGCCGAGGTCACGGGTGGGCCGTTCAAATACTCGGCAACCAAGCCGGGTAAAACGCATTTGGGCCTGGAGGTGGCGCATCGTGACCTCAAGATCTCATCAGCAGAATTCGACGAGGTAGCGGCCGAGCTGGGGCGCAGCCTTGACTTCGCTAAAGTGCCTGCGCGTGAGAAGGGAGAAGTCCTCGCCGCCTTCGCAGCACATAAGAAAGAGGTAACGGCGGGCTACACGAAGAAGTGATTGCCATGAGGGTCAGGCTTGGTCAGCCGCACAGTATTGCGTCAGGCCTTGCTTATTGCCTAAGCGAGGCAACAGGCTAGGCCTGAGCCTGTAGTTTGGTTACAAATGTGCGACTTACTTTAACGATAAAGGTCTCCATCCCATGAAAAATTCAATTCTCATCACCGCGCTGGCCACCGCGCTTACATTTGCCACTTTCGTCCACAGCGCCGAGCCCAAGGTAAAAGTGCTTCCCGCAGGCGAAGATGCCACGAAGAAAACCGTATTGATCGGGCGCAATCTCGCCGACAACGTGATTGTCGTCTTCGAGTTGGAGGCGGCGAAAGCGATGCAGATGCAAATGGGCAAACCGCCAAAATGGATGGAACATCCGGTCGCCAAGGGCGAGATTTACCATGTCGAAGTCAAACCAGTCGACCCGAAATCGGGAACGCGAATCTCTTACGCCGACGTGAAGTTCAGCGCCGTCAATCGCGACAACAAGAAAACAATCGCAGGCAAGCTGCACCCGATGTGGGGCGGCAGCGGCTTG
>JAYURJ010000195.1:0-31816 GCA_043756275.1 Betaproteobacteria bacterium
TGGTAATGACCTGAAGTTGCGCCTATACGCGAATTTCAAACAAGCCAGTGATGGCGATGTTGCAGGGGACAAGCCGGGGTTTACGGACTTCGTCGGCCGCGCAAAATACGATGCATGGGCGAAGCTGAAAGGCACCTCCAAAGACGATGCGATGACCGCCTATGTCAAGCTCGTGGATCGTGTTCTGAAAGAATAAAAAAAAGCCCGATTCTTGCGAATCAGGCTTGAACTCGTCCTTGCATCAACAGAATTCAGGACGAGGAGGAGTCTTCCGCACTCAACGCATGAGTGCGTAAATGTTGCTGAGGATTACTTGCGGCCCGTCTTTGGCGCGGCTTTGCGAACGACGGCCCTGACGACTTTAACGACCTTTTTCGCCTTGGCAACCGGTTTTTTTGCGGCAGCGACTGGTTTCTTTGCGGCTGGACGGACGGCCCGGCGTTTTTCTTGGGCCAGCAATGCACGTACAGCTTCAGACAATTCACCAACCTGGCTGGACAAAGCTTCAACGTCTTTGCTCGTCAATACGCCTAGACGGTTGAGGGAGTTGTGCACGCGGTTTTCGAATACTTGCTCAAGCTTGTCGAACTTGCCGGTAGCCATGTCGATGGTTTTGGATGCCTGTTCTTTGGCCGTTTCAATGGTTGCTTCGGCAACGTGGCGGGTACGCTCTTCAATTTTCGAGCCTTGGGCGACGAGTGTCTCAAAGACTTTTTTGCCTTCGTTCTGCGCTTTCGAAAAAGCCCCCAGACCTGCCAGCCAGATTTGCTGTGCAGAATCCATTACCTGTTTAGCCGATGGCTGCTCGCTGAGGCTGGATGCGATTGCACCAAGCTTGCTTGCCAGTTCGCCTACCGGGCCCGTGGTTGATTTAGTGCTCGTTGCTGCTTTCTTGAATCGTTTTGCCATGATGCCTGCTCCTTGGAGTGATTGATTTTCTATTCCGGGGCAGTGCAGCGGCTGGTGATCTCGCCTGAATCGGGCAATGCCTTTGGATAGCAAGACTTTACGGCCAAACTTTAGAGTAAACACACTAGACCGGTTACCCGTGGGCTGCGACAAGTTTTCACGTTCACGCCAGTACGCTAAGATGTGTGGGAAACCAAAAAAACATGTTTATTTGCCGCGTTGTCGCCATGTCGATCAGCGGCTGAAACACCACTAAATATCGAGGAGAGCAATTTGAACGCCACCGCCAACACTCTGACAGGTTCATCGCGTGATCACCCCTGGCTGCACTCATACCCGCAGGGCGTACCAGTCGAGATCGACGCTGACAAATTTGCGTCAATCAGTGAAGTCTTCGCACAATCGTGCGAAAAATTCCGCTCATTGGCGGCATTTTCGTGCATGGGCAAGACGATGACTTACGATGATCTTGATTGCCAGACGTTGGCGCTCGCAGGTTACCTGCAAGGCGTTCTGAAATTGCAGAAGGGGGACCGTGTGGCCATCATGATGCCCAACATCCTGCAATACCCCGTGGCGGTTTTTGGTATTCTGCGGGCAGGGCTTGTAGTGGTCAATTGCAATCCGCTCTACACGCCGCGCGAACTTGAGCATCAACTCAAAGACTCCGGTGCCAAAGCCATCGTGATCGTCGAAAACTTTGCCTGTACCCTCGAGCAGGTGATCGATAAAACCGACATCAAGCACGTCATCACCACCCAACTGGGAGACTTGCTAGGCTTTCCCAAAGCGCTGTTGACCAACTATGTGGTCAAGCACAAGAAAAAGTTGGTGCCAGCGTGGCACTTGCCGGGGTCTGTAACGTTGAAGTCAGTGCTGGCTGTGGGCAAATCGGCAGCATTTACACCACCAAAAATCGTCAATACGGATATTGCTTTTCTGCAATACACGGGCGGCACCACCGGGGTTTCCAAGGGTGCCATGCTGACGCACCGCAATCTCGTCGCCAACATGGAGCAAGTCGGCGCGTGGATGGCGGGCCAGTTGCATGATGGCAAGGAAGTGGTGTTCCAACCGTTACCGCTGTATCACATCTTCGCGCTCAGCTCTGCGCTGACATTCATGAAGATCGGTTGTGAAACGGTCTTGATCGTCAATCCGCGTGATCTGGACGGGTTTGTCAAGGAGCTGGCATCGCGACGCTGGAATGTGCTGACGGGCGTAAATACCTTGTTTAATTCGCTGCTGAATCATCCTGAATTCGCCAAGATAGATTTCAGCGAAATGAAACTCGCCTTTGGCGGCGGCATGGCGGTGCAGCGCGCGGTTGCCGCACGCTGGAAGGAGGTCACCGGCAAACCGTTGATTGAGGCTTATGGGTTAACCGAGACCTCGCCGGGTGCGTGTATCAACCCAATCACGTTGCAGGATTTCAGCGGCGGGATTGGCTTGCCGATATGTTCAACCGTCATGACCATTCGCGATGATGATGAAAATATTCTTCCCTTGGGTGAACCCGGTGAAATTTGTATTCATGGCCCGCAGGTGATGCTGGGTTATTGGCAGCGACCTGAGGAGACCGCGAAGGTAATGACCAAGGACGGTGCCTTCAAAAGTGGCGATATCGGCGTGATGGACGAGAAGGGTTTTTTCAAAATCGTTGATCGCAAAAAAGACATGATTCTCGTCTCGGGCTTCAACGTCTACCCGAACGAAATTGAGGACGTGGTGGCGATGTGTCCGGGCGTGCTGGAAGTTTGTGCCGTTGCTTCAGCGGATGAAAAATCCGGCGAAGTGGTGCGCGTGGTGGTGGTAAAAAAGGATCCTGCGCTCACCAAAGAAGCCGTGATGGCGCATTGCAAGGCCAACCTTACCGGCTACAAGCTGCCGCGAATTATCGAATTCTGGAGCGATCTGCCAAAGACCAATGTGGGCAAGGTGTTGCGTCGGGAAGTGAAGAACACGCCGGTAAAAGCGTGACAGTAAAGTCAGTGCCTATCTACGCGGTGCAGCCAGCATGAGCACAATCGACGACGCCATCGCGACGATGAAGAAAAATCTCGCGGAGAAAACCGGCAAATCGTTTGCCGCGTGGGTCAATATCGCGCGCAGCCTTGGCACCGACAAGCACAGCGATATCGTTGCCTACCTTAAAAAGGAAGCGCCGATGGGTCACGGCTACGCGAATGCCGTCGCACTCGAAGCACGCAAGTCTGCGGTGATTGTCGATGAAGACCCAATCGATTCGCTTTATGCCGGCGACAAAGCCTCACTGAGGCCGCTGTACGACGCCATTGCCGCCACCGTCGCCACATTCGGCAAGGATGTAGAGTTTGCGCCGAAGAAAGCTTACGTCAGTTTGCGTCGCGCCAGGCAATTCGCACTGGTGCAGCCGTCCACCGCAACGCGCGTCGATATCGGCATTAACCTCAAAGGTGTGCTGCCGGTCGGCAAGCTGGAAGCGGCCGGGACGTGGAACGGCATGGTGAGCCACCGCGTGAAATTGATCACGATGGCGGACTTCAACAAAGATGTGAAGGCGTGGTTGAAGCAGGCTTATGAGCAGGCTGGTTAGTGACTATGTTTAGGCCAACAGCCACTTCCTGATTCGTAGGTAGACGATCTTTCGATCCAGCAAATCCATGTGGTTCATGTCGTGACCTGTCCACTGGTGCGACTTGGCAAACGCGAGGCTGCGCGTCGGGTCTTTGTGATGGCCGAGCGCGCTATGTACTGGCACCAGACCATCGCCGAGTATACGACCTGATGCAGCACCTGATTTCTTGCCAATGGAAGCGGCAATCGCGTAGCACTGCACGCCGCTTGGGAGTGGCAGATCATGCGTTTTGTCTGCATTTGATGATGCGAAACGATCCTGACCTTCCCAGTCTTCGTCGCGCACACCGGCGTGACGCAGATCGGTGATGCCTGCACTGCGAACCTTTGCCAACCGCGCAAATGCTGCCGTGTACGGGCTGGCATCGAGAATCACATTCACCCAGTTGCCGCCGCGCTCCAGTGGCGCGCCAAAGTGCGGCGTGCCGAGGAAAACAATCTTTTTCAGCAGTCGCCGCCAGCGGTGATTCGCCTGATCGCCAAAGTCACACGCACTGCGCGTCACCAGGCCGCCCATGCTGTGGGCGATGATGGTGATGTCATCCACCGGCACCGGCCAAGCCTTTAGCAGCGCCTGAATCTGTTCGGCAAAGGCACGCCCACTGATGGAAATATGCTGGCCGCTGTTGTAGTGCAAATACACGCTTGTGAACGGTGTTTCAAAAGCCGGATCGGCTGCCAGCATCGCCCCGTGGTCATGACCATTACGTTGCCATTGCAGATCGCTCATGCACAAACCATGCACCAGCAATAAAATCTTGCCGCTTGCCTGCGGGATCGCGAGAGAAAGCGCTTTCTTTGTCAGTGTCAGCGCTTCGCCGTTACGCCGCAACTGCATCGAAATCGTCAGCGGATTTCCGCTCGTCACCAAATGGTCGCCGAGCACACCGTTAAGTGCTGAGACGACCGCCTCACGCGCATTCGATGGTGATTCTTGTTTCACCAGCTCAACGACCTGCCCGAGCGCGAGATCAAGCCCGCCACCCACCGCGCGCGTCGTGCCGCGAATAGTGCGGTAAACAAAACCGGTAATGCCGCTGGTGGGGTCTGCCGATGCCGTGCCGAGAATGCCGGGTATGCGGGAAATATTTTTGTGCATGGTCTCGACTAAATTCGTCAAGCCGATCGTGGCATCGATGGCGAGCCGACTGGCACCGCGAAGGTCGGACGGATGAACGTGTTGCCCGCTGGGGGACCGCTTCGGCATTATTGGCCTTCCGACTTTAATATTAAACCCTAGTATTCACGGGAGTTCCCAGGCCATTTTGGCCTGCAACCCGCACCAGCACTTGATCTATATGTTTTTTGTTGAATGAAAAGAGCCGGACGCATCCGGCTCCTTTCACTGGTTTTGCCGTAAAACCGACGCTCGCTTGTTACGCCACCAACTCCCGCAACACATACGGCAAAATTCCGCCGTGCAGATAGTAATCAACCTCGATTGGCGTATCGATCCGCAATAGCACGATGACGTTTTGCGCGGTGCCGTCTTTGCGTTTGATCACCAGCGTGACATCCATCTGCGGTTTGATGCCGCTCTCGACACCGATGATATCGAAGTCCTCGTCGCCTTTGATGCCCAGTGATGTCGCGGTATCGCTGCCCTTGAATTGGCAGGCCAGCACGCCCATGCCGATCAGGTTGGAGCGATGGATGCGCTCGAAGCTCTTGGCAATGACAGCCTTCACGCCGAGTAACTGGGTGCCCTTGGCGGCCCAGTCGCGCGACGAACCGGTGCCATATTCTTCTCCGCCGAACACGACCGTTGGCGTATGCGCGGCGATATAGCGCATCGCGGCATCATAAATCGGCAGTTGATCGCCCGACGGCTGCATCAACGTCAGGCCACCTTCGACACGCGTGCCATCGGCCTTGGCGGGAATCATCAGGTTCTTGATGCGAACGTTCGCGAACGTGCCGCGCATCATCACGTCATGATTGCCGCGTCGTGCGCCGTAGCTGTTGAAATCAGCTTTCAGCACTTTGTTGTCGATCAGGAATTTTCCGGCAGGTGACGTGTCTTTGATCGATCCTGCAGGAGAGATATGATCGGTCGTCACGGAATCGCCGAATATGCCAAGCGCTTTCGCGCCTTTGATGTCGTGCGCTTTGCCTGCACCCATGCCGAAGCCCGCAAAGAACGGCGGTTCGGCGATGTAGGTGGATTTTGGCCAGTCGTACACTTGGCCAACGGTTCCCTTGATGTTCTGCCAGAGCGGATTGTCCGCACCCAGATTCGAATAGCGCTCTTTGAACACGGCAGGGTCCATCGCAAAGCCCAACACACCGGCGATTTCGTGGCTGGTCGGCCAGATGTCTTTCAAATACACCGGGCCGTTGGTGCCCTGACCGACGGGTTCGGTTTGCAAATCGACCAACACGCTACCGGCAATGGCATACGCCACCACCAGCGGCGGCGAGGCGAGAAAGTTGGCGCGAATATTGGCGTGAATGCGCGCTTCAAAATTGCGATTACCCGACAGCACTGCGGCGCAGACGAGGTCGTTCTTTACAATCGATTCCTCGATGGGCTCGGCCAATGGCCCTGCGTTGCCGATACACGTCGTGCAGCCGTAACCGGCGAGGTAGAAGCCCATTTTTTCGAGGTAAGGCAACAATCCCGATTTGGTCAAATAGTCCGTGACCACACGGCTTCCCGGCGCCAGCGACGTCTTGATGTGTGGTTTGACCGTCAGGCCATGCTCCACCGCTTTTTTGGCGAGCAAGCCTGCTGCCAACATGACGCTCGGGTTTGAGGTATTGGTGCAAGATGTGATGGCCGCGATCAGCACATCACCCGAGCCCAGATCAACGCCGTCACCCGTCTTGAAACGCTTGGCCAAATCATCAGCCGCTTTGGCGAAACCATTCTCAGCTGGCGGCTTGGAAAAGAGCGATGTGAATTGTGATTTCATTTGGCCAAGCTCTATCCGATCCTGCGGACGCTTTGGCCCGGCCAGTGAGGTCTTGATGGTGGAGAGGTCAAGTCCGAGCGTGGTCGAATAATCGCAATCGCCTGCCATCGGCACGCCGAACATGCCCTGCGCCTTGAAGTAGCTTTCGCATTTATCGAGTTCTTCAGCGGTGCGGCCACCGGCGCGGAAATATTCCATCGTCGCTTCATCGACCGGGAAAAATCCCATCGTGGCACCGTACTCAGGCGCCATGTTGGCGATGGTGGCACGATCTGGCACGCTCAGCGCGCGTGCACCTTCGCCGAAGAATTCCACAAACTTGCCCACCACTTTTGCTTTGCGCAACATTTCGGTCACGGTAAGTACCAGATCGGTCGCGGTGGTACCCTCTGGCAATTTGCCGGTGAGGTTCACGCCGACCACATCGGGTGTCAGGAAATAGACTGGCTGGCCGAGCATGCCCGCCTCTGCCTCGATGCCGCCCACGCCCCAGCCGACCACACCGACGCCGTTGATCATGGTGGTGTGCGAATCGGTGCCCACCAGAGAATCGGGGTAGAGCACGCCATTCTTGTCGTGCACGCCACGCGCGAGGTATTCAAGGTTCACCTGATGCACGATACCGATTCCCGGTGGCACCACCTTGAAGGTGTCGAACGCCTGCATGCCCCATTTCATAAATTCATAACGCTCCTGATTCCGCTGGAATTCGAGCTTCATATTAAGGTCGAGCGAATCTGGGGTGCCGTAGTGATCGATCTGCACCGAGTGATCGACAACAAGATCAACCGGCACCAGCGGCTCAATTACTTTTGGATTCTTGCCCAGCTTGGCTGCCACGCCGCGCATTGCAGCCAGATCCGCCAGCAGCGGCACGCCGGTGAAATCCTGCAATACAATACGCGCCACTACAAACGGAATTTCATTGGTACGCGGCGTACTCGGCTGCCACGCAGCGAGCTCCTTGATGTGTTCCTCCGTTACCTTCTTGCCATCACAGTTTCGCAGCACGCTCTCGAGCACGATGCGAATCGAAATTGGTAGTCGCTTCACATTGGGAAACACCTCGGCCAATTTTGGCAGCGAATAGTAGGTGGCGGTCTTACCGGATTTCAGCGTCAGTTGCTGGCGGGTGTCGTGCAGATTGTGTGCCATGGTGGGTCCTCTGGATGAGCGCGTGACGGGTTGGTCACGCGGCGGGATCGATAATTCTAAGGCCTTTGAAATAATCACGGTAGAAACCAGCGTCGCGCGTAAGCAGGCAATCCGCCTGTACCATCGCGTGGGCACCGATCAGAAAATCGGCTGATACGCGGCCGCGCGGACCTTTGTTCCTGGCGTACTGGTACATGACACCGGCTGCAGCGAGTGCCGCGTCTAGCGAAACTTCGCTGTATTCAATGTGGGCATCGCCGAAAAACTCTCGCAATTGCGCGGGCTTTTCAAAGTATCGCCCCAATTCCGCGACGACCGGTGCGCTGACACACGACACGCCCTGCTCAGCCGCAGTAGTTAGCGCTAGGAGGGACGCTTCCGCGAGCGGCGACCCCTTGACAATATCAAACAACACGCTGGAATCAATTGCGGTAATCATTTTTTCTTGCGACGCGCTTTCAAAATCTTGACGGCTTCGTCGGGCGGTAAATTGACAATCCGAACGTCTTCCTTCGAGCCGGTCCACGGAAACGGACGACCACGTAGTTCTTCCATTATTTCGTCAGTCGATTGCCCATTTTTGCTGAATTTGCCTACCCATTTATTGAGTTGCAGGGAAACTTTTTTGCGCAACAGCAATTGGCCGTTCTTGATTTCAACGTCTAGTTTCGTTCCTGGCGAGAGACCAAGCTTGTCGCGCGCTTCCTTGGGTAAAGTGATCTGGCCACGCTCGGCGACGGTCGCTTCCATTTGTGGTTCTCCCAAATCGATTGGCAGGATTTTATGATACGGCTTACATCGGTATGAATCAATGAGTATGCACGGTTGTTGCATACTTTATGTGGCATCGCCATTCTGTCTACCGTTGTGTGTTGCGAAAACACCATTGCTGGAGCAGATCGCAGGCTATTTTTCGCTGGGGAACGCGGTCAAATGACAATTTAGTGTAGTGCTTCGTAGGTAATAGCACTAATGTTTATCTGCTGGCTTCAAGAACTATTCGACATGTTTTGGGACGGCGATGCGACATGCAAGTGTGATTGAGTTGGGCATCACGCAGCGGCAGAAACTGGTGACGCTGGCGCAATCGAATACGACCAAAGTGCGATCACCGCGGTGTGCGGCCATTGTGTTGCTCGCGGCGGATAGTTTTGACAACCACGACATTGGCGAGATGCTCGATGGGGAGCAATTCAAGGTGTCGCACGATCCCAATTTCGTTGAGAAGCTCGAAGACATCGTCGGCCTGTACATGTCCCCGCCCGAACACGCGCTGGCGCTGTGCTGCGATCAGAAAAGCCAGATACAAGCACTTGATTGCACCCGGCCGAGCCTGCCGATGAAGCGCGGCCGCGCGGCCACCATGACGCACGACTACAAGCGCCACGGCACGACCACTCTGTTTGCCGCGATGAGCATGCTCGACGGCGCGGTCATCTCTCGTTGCGCGCAGCGCCACCGCCCTATCGAGTGGCTCGACTTCAGACGCCAAATAGACAGGGAGACGCCGCAACAGATGGCACTTCATCTGATCTGCGACAACTATGCGACGCGCAAGCATCAGAAGGTCAAAGAGTGGATCGCAAAGCACCCCCGCTTTCATGTTCATTTCACTCCCACCTCCGCGTTCTGGCTCAACATGGTCGAGCGGTTCTTTCGCGACATCTCCACCACGCGTCTTAGCAACGGCGTCTTCCGCAGCGTCCCCGAACTGACCAAAGCGATAATGGAATACATAGCCGTGCATAGCAAGAACCCTAAACCATTTGTGTGGACTGCCAGTGCCAACGACATCCTCGCCAAGGTAATCCGCGCCAATCGCAACTTAAGTGCCAAAGAGAATGAAGCACTACACTAGATTGCTCATCGACGTTGGCAGGCGGGGTAGGAGAGTTCTCAGGGTGTCTGTCCGGCGGTGATTCTGGCAGATGCTATCGAAAGTCCGTCCACCCCAGCGTTCCCAGCTTGAACCAAAGAACGCGGAGAAACCATACAAGGTATCGAAGGGCTTCCTGTACTTAGGCGCTTCGATACCTCAGGGCGAACGGTGAATATTTGACTAAGCGAACAGCATTGGGATTGGTCAACCCAAGCGACTATGATGTTGTCTGGACAAGCGCGTGAAGGATGATGGTAATGCGGATGCTGGCGTGCAGCGTGATCGTTGGTAGTTTGTGTGTAGTTGCAGGCTGCGCGGTCATTACGCCGCGTGCGGAAAAATCGGGATTGACGACGCCATTCTCGGCTGTTCAGCCATTCTCATTGACCTCCGCCGGTGAGATCTCACCACCGGCTTGGGAGCAATGGGTGCTGTCGCGGTTTTTGGCGCGCACCAAATATCGTATCGTCGAGCATGAGGGCGAGCGCGTACTGGAAGCGGATGCGAATGTGTCGGCATCCGGTTTATTGCAGCCGCTTTTACTCTCAGCATCGGATTACCCAAACCTGCAGTGGCGCTGGAAAGTACCGCAGTTGATTGCCGGTGCTGATAACGCCAGCCGCACGGGTGACGACTCCCCGGTGCGAATCATCGTTGCCTTTGATGGCGACAAATCCAAGTTTGATTTTGAAGACAGCGCACTCGCGCAGACCGTCAGGCTGTTCAGTGGACGCGAAATGCCCTATGCCACGATTCAGTACATTTGGGAAAACAAGCTGCCCAAGGAAACGGTGCTGGACCACGCCAAAACAACACGCGCAAAAATGCTGGTTGTTGAATCCGGTCCGGAAAGGCTTGGGCAGTGGATCAATTTCCAGCGCAACGTGAAACAAGATTTCGAACGCTTGTTCGGCGAACCTCCCGGCCCGATCATCTTCGTTGGCGTGATGACGGATTCGAATGCCACTGAGACCCATACGAGAGGCTACTACGGTGACATTCGGTTTACGCGGCAGGAATGACACCGCTTTCAGCGCAGTAGCGCTTAGAGTTGTTCCCGCCGATAAAAAAACCATAGAACAAGCATTGACGGGCATATTAGGGCATAAATTCCTGAAAACCCCCGCCAATGCTAGTGTTTTATATTTTCTTCATTCCCGGCGGCGACGTGGTCCCTGAAAGCACGACCAGCATCGGCTTGCCTTCGCCTTTCCAGAAATCCACCGCGTCCTGAAATAATTCAACGACGGTTTCAAGCTGGCTTTCGTGGTGGTCTGCGAAGGCGTCGGTGTGATCGAAATAAATCAGGTATCCTTGAGTCTCAACCCAGTCCATGTCGGTGAGGCAATCGTAGAACGCGTCCCAGTTATTGCCAAAGTGCGACGGAAATTTCATCGCGACGGCGGCGTGGTTGAGAAACTGCTCTTTCTTTTCGATTTTCTGGCCCTCAAGATGAAAAAAGGCCATCCCTTTTGAGCGCGCAAGTTTGTTCAGTTCCGCAACACTCGCGTGCGATTTTGACCAATACACGCCGCGCGGTTGATCGCTGGCAAGAAGGTTCTTGAGCTCGGGAGATGCCATCTCGTTACTCCTTGATTTTCTTGAACGAAGCGTAGTGGTCGTCGGTGTAGTAACAGGCTTCGCGTGCCTGCGTCTGCGGTTTGCCGGTCATGCCGCCGCAGACGATGCGACGCGCACCACGATCGCGAGAGCGGGGTGTCTTCACCGTGTACTCGTGGTAAAAGCCGCGCGGTTGTTTGGGCAGAATGCGTTCGCGATTGGAAAAAACGCTGCCGTCTTTTGAATATGGAAAAGGGCCGTCTTTGCGGATCAGGTTCAGCGTATCGCGGCCTTCCTTTGGCAGATCCGTTACAAGAATGATCGGGAAATCCTTGAGGATGGGTGCGGAATCACGCGCGTGCACAATGCTTGCAACACCAAACCCGCCAGCACCAATGCCGATGCCCATGCCCATGCAACACCAGGACAACCATCGCCAGAATTTATTCGCAACATTACTCACAATCCACCTCTTTGCAGTTGACCCGCAGCCAATACTTTCTTTGCCAGCTTGTCATTGAATCTGTCGTAATTAATGATAACCCGTTCGTGGGTGCCGGATGCGATTGCGTCGATGCCGTCGTGCGCACTGACGCGAAAGGTCAGCTTGCGGCCTTCGATGCGTTCTAGTGTTGCTTGAACCGTGACAGTAAGCCCCGGCGGTGTTGCGGCGATGTGCGAGAGATTCACGTGCGTGCCGAGGCTTTGCTCGGCGGGCCAATCAAGATGCGGTTTTAATAAATCGACACAGGCCCATTCGCATAGCGCGATCATATAGCCAGTGGCAAATACGTTCGGCATGATTTGAAAATCAGCGGCCTCCGGATACACATAGGGCACTGTCTTGTTTTCAGGGACGGCGAAGCGGAAGGTGTGTGCAATGCCGGTTTGCAGGGAAGCTTTCATGCCGACAATGCGTGGTTTACGCCGTTTTCTTGTGCGGACAGTGCGGCTTGACGCAATCGGCGTACAGATACAAGGAGTGGTCGTGAATATTGAATCCCCTGTCTTTGGCCACTTTCTGCTGACGCTTTTCAATTTCGGCGTCGTAAAACTCTTCCACGCGCCCACATTGCATGCACACGAGGTGATCGTGATGGCTACCTTCGTTTAATTCGAAAACCGCCTTGCCTCCTTCAAAGTGATGCCTCACCAGCAGTCCCGCCTGCTCGAATTGGGTCAGCACGCGGTACACGGTCGCCAAGCCGATGTCGGCATTTTCAAGCAGCAGCAGTTTGTAGACATCTTCGGCCGACATGTGGCGCTGGGTGGAGTTCTGAAACAGATCCAGCACCTTCAAGCGTGGAAAAGTGGCCTTGAGGCCCATGTTTCGCAGTTCTTTTGATTCAGACATGGCGATCTCGCATTAATATAAACCATCATAAGCCGTTTTTGCGTGCAGGTTGCGCGGAGCAATGTTTACCGGTCGCGCAGATTTTGACGGGTGCGGCGTCGGCTATAATGAATTGTTAAGTCGTTTTGAAAGTTTGCTATGCGCGTGTCCCGCAATTCTGTTCGTTTTCCCGCCTTTTTTGCCGTTGCAGTAGTGTCCTTGTTGATCGCTGGCTGCGCCGGATTTGGCGTGCATCGCATTGATATCCAGCAGGGCAACCTGGTCACGCAGGAGCAAGTCGCCAAAGTCAAACCCGGCATGAGCAGGTTTGACGTGCGCGCAGCACTTGGCACCCCGTTGTTGCAGGATGTGTTTAACGGCAATCGCTGGGATTATTATTTCAGCCTTGACAAAGGCACCAAATATGGCCCCTTTGGTCGCGACAAACAGCAATTCAAAGTGACTGTGATGTTTGAAAACGACAAGGTCGCCAGGGTTGACGGCCAAGCCTCGGCAATCGAAATCTTGACCGGCGGTGGCGAAAAACGCCAGTTGCCCAATACATTGCCACCGGGCGCACCGCCGCCAAAACAGTAAGCGCATATGTCGGGGTCGGCACAATTGCAGTTGGCGATTGCCGGTGGCGGTGGCCGCATGGGTCGCGCGTTGCTTGAAGCGGCGGGTGCTTTGCCAAATGCGAAGATCTGCGCCGTGCTTGAACATGCTGCAAGCCCGCTGCTCGGGCAAGATGCGAGCGTACTTTCCGCCAATGCCGCAGGCGTTACCATTAGCGCAGACGTTGATGCTGCAATCGCAAACGCAGCCGTGCTCATCGATTTCACCCGACCCGACGCGACACTGCGCCATATTGCGGCATGCCGACAACGCGGCATCAATCTGGTGATTGGCACCACCGGTTTCTCTGCGGAAGAGAAAAAACAAATTGAGGCCGCTTCAGCCGACATCGCCATTGTGTTTGCCCCAAATATGAGTGTCGGCATAAACGTCATGCAGAAGCTCGTTGCGCTCGCCGCGAAAGCACTGCACGAACAATACGACATCGAAATTATTGAGACGCACCACAACCGAAAAGTCGATGCGCCATCAGGAACGGCGCTGCAATTGGGTGAAATTGCGGCCAACTCAATTGGCAAGTCGTTGAATGAAATCGCGGTCTTTGACCGGCACGGCGTGATTGGGGAACGGAAATTGGGCAGTATCGGATTTTCAGCCATGCGCGGCGGCGACATCGTCGGTGACCACACTGTCATGTTCGCCGGCACGGGTGAGCGCATCGAAATTACCCACAAGTCGTCGTCGCGCACCAACTATGCGCAAGGTGCGATGCTGGCCGCGATGTTTCTCACGGGCAAAAAAAGTGGCCTTTACGACATGCCCGAGGTGTTGGGGCTTAAGTAGGCAAGTAAGATTAACGTAAATGCGACGCAAATGCGGTTTGCCGAAGCGGGCGCAATAAGGTAAAATACGCTCTTAATCGCGAGAGCTTTTATTCGAAGAGCGCGGGAAAGTGCCGACACCGGTCTTTCCCGTTTTTTATGCGCGTCGCGCGAGCATTTCTCGCGTTTCCCCCGGAGTTTACGTGCAACCCCCAACCCATCCCGCTGTCCTTGTGCTCGCCGATGGTTCGGTGTTCAAAGGGGCATCCATCGGCGCTGAAGGCCACAGCGCAGGCGAAGTGGTATTCAATACTGCGATGACCGGATATCAGGAAATTCTGACCGATCCGTCGTACCTTGGCCAGATCGTCACGCTCACCTACCCGCACATCGGCAATACCGGCGCGAATGCGGAAGATGTCGAGTCTGACAAGTGCTTTGCCTCCGGACTCATTATTCGCGATCTGCCGACGCTCGCGTCCAACTGGCGCATGCAAGAAACATTGCCCGCTTATCTTGCGCGCAACAACGTGGTCTCGATTGCCAACATCGACACGCGTCGGCTCACGCGACTCATCCGTGAAAAAGGCGCGCAAAACGGTTGCATTTTCACCGGTTCGCATGATGCCGCCGCAATCGCCATGGCGCTTGGCTTTGCGAAAGCCGCGCCGAATATGGCGGGGCTGGATTTGGCGAAAGTGGTGAGCTGCAAACAGTCCTATGCCTGGAATACATCAACATGGGCGCTCGGCGTGGGCTACGGCAAGCAGGAAAACCCAACATTTCATGTCGTGGCCTACGACTATGGCATCAAGCACAATATTCTGCGCATGCTCGCCGAGCGCGGCTGTCGAATAACTGTTTTGCCTGCACAGGTAACGGCTGAGGCCGCAATCGCACTAAAACCTGACGGCGTATTTCTGTCGAACGGTCCGGGCGATCCTGAGCCGTGCGAATACGCGATTAAGGCCATTGCAGACATTATCAGCAAAGATATTCCAGTATTCGGCATTTGCTTAGGCCATCAGTTGTTAGCGCTTGCGTCTGGTGCTAAGACGATGAAAATGAAATTTGGCCATCACGGTGCCAATCATCCGGTGCAGGATTTGGCGACGAAAAAAGTTTACATCACCAGCCAGAATCACGGCTTTGCGGCAGATGAGAAAACCTTGCCAGCCAATGTGCGCGTGACGCACAAGTCGCTATTCGATGGCACTTGTCAGGGGATTGAGCGGACCGACAAGCAGGCGTTCAGTTTTCAGGGGCATCCCGAGGCCAGCCCGGGGCCGCATGAGGTGGGATATTTGTTTGACCGCTTTGTTGCGATGATGGAGTTGAAGCGTGGTTAGCAAGCTCACTGCGAAGCAAGCGCTGATCGAGTACGAAATTGTCGTCTCCAAGATTGCTGTCGTGCGCGGCCAACGCGTGATGTTCGCTCAGGATCTCGCAGAACTCTACGGGGTTGAGACCAAAGTCTTGATGCAGGCCGTGCGTCGAAACATTGATCGGTTTCCCCAAGATTTTCTTTTTCAGCTTACCAATCAGGAGTTTACAAACTTGAGGTCACAAATTGTGACCTCAAGTTGGGGCGGAACACGCTATCTTCCGTACGCATTCAGTGAACAAGGCGTCGCAATGTTGTCCAGTGTCCTCCGCAGCAAGCGCGCTGTCGCCGTCAATATCGAAATCATGCGTGCGTTCGTTCGCATGCGCGCGTTGATCGAAGGCAATCGTACGCTCGCGAAAAAAATCACGGATCTTGAACAGAAATACGACAAGCAATTCAAAGTTGTGTTTCAGGCGATTTACGACCTGATGGATGACGGCGAGAAAAAACCAAAACGTAAGATCGGCTTTGTGTAAACCATGCCAAAACGCACCGACATCAAATCCATCCTTATCATCGGCTCAGGCCCCATCGTCATCGGTCAGGCTTGCGAGTTCGACTACTCCGGCGCGCAGGCCTGCAAGGCGCTGCGCGATGAGGGCTTCAAGGTCATCCTGATCAATTCCAATCCGGCGACGATCATGACCGACCCTAACATGGCGGACGTGACGTATATCGAGCCGATCACCTGGAAGATGGTGGAAAAAATCATCGAGAAGGAGCGGCCCGATGCATTGCTGCCAACGATGGGGGGACAAACCGCGTTGAATTGCGCGCTTGATCTTGCCAAGCATGGCATATTGGAAAAATACGCTGTGGAAATGATCGGTGCGTCCAAAGAAGCCATCGACAAAGCCGAGGACCGCGAAAAATTCAAACACGCGATGACCAAAATTGGCTTAGGGTCAGCGCGTTCGATGATTGCGCACTCGATGGAAGAAGCCTTGCAGGTGCAGGCTGCCATTGGCTTTCCGGCAATCATCCGCCCCAGTTTCACGATGGGTGGCTCCGGCGGCGGCATCGCTTACAACCGCGAAGAGTTTGTCGAAATCTGTGAGCGCGGGCTTGAGGCATCGCCGACAAAAGAGTTGCTGATCGAGGAATCATTGTTGGGATGGAAAGAATTCGAGATGGAAGTTGTTCGTGACAAAAACGACAACTGCATCATCATCTGCGCGATTGAGAATCTTGATCCGATGGGCGTGCACACAGGAGATTCAATCACCGTCGCGCCGGCACAAACGCTGACCGACAAGGAATACCAGATCATGCGTAATGCATCGATTGCGGTGTTGCGCGAGATCGGTGTGGAAACGGGTGGATCAAACGTGCAGTTTGCGGTGAATCCGAAAGATGGCCGCATGCTGGTGATCGAAATGAATCCGCGCGTATCGCGTTCCTCCGCGTTGGCCTCCAAGGCAACTGGTTTTCCGATTGCAAAAATTGCCGCGAAGCTGGCTGTTGGTTATACGCTCGACGAATTGAAGAACGACATTACGGGCGGCGCGACACCTGCGTCGTTTGAGCCGTCCATTGACTACGTTGTGACCAAGGTACCGCGATTTGCGTTTGAGAAATTTCCGCAGGCCGATGACCGCCTGACCACGCAAATGAAGAGTGTTGGCGAGGTGATGGCCATCGGTCGCAATTTTCAGGAATCGCTGCAAAAAGCATTGCGTGGTCTTGAAACAGGTGTCGATGGGTTCAACCTGAAAACGGTTGATCCCGAAAAAATCGGCGATGAGCTGGCTTACCCGCGCGGCGAACGACTTTGGTATGTGGCCGATGCGTTTGGTATTGGTATGTCGCTCGAAGAAATTCATGGCTATACAAAAATTGACCCTTGGTTTCTTGCGCAGATCAAGGAACTGGTTGATCGCGAACTGGCAATCGAGAAAAAAACACTGGAAGATATTGACGCGGTTGAACTGCGCGAAATCAAGCGCATGGGATTCTCGGATCGCCGATTGGCGCACCTCCTGAGGCGAAAAGAGGCTGAAGTCCGCGCCAGACGCCATTCTTTCAATATTCGTCCTGTCTACAAGCGCGTCGATACTTGTGCGGCCGAGTTCGCCACGTCTACCGCGTACATGTATTCGAGCTACGACGAAGAGTGCGAAGCCAATCCGACCAATAACAAAAAAATCATGATTCTCGGCGGCGGGCCAAACCGTATCGGGCAGGGCATTGAATTCGATTATTGCTGTGTGCACGCGGCGTTGGCGTTGCGCGAAGATGGCTATGAAACCATCATGGTCAACTGTAATCCAGAAACGGTTTCAACCGATTACGACACGAGTGATCGGCTATATTTCGAGCCGCTCACGCTCGAAGATGTGCTCGAAATTGTCGACAAGGAAAAGCCGATTGGCGTGATCGTGCAGTTTGGTGGACAGACACCATTGAAACTTGCGCGTGCGCTTGAAGCCAACGGCGTGCCGATTATCGGGACGACCCCGGACATGATCGATATGGCGGAAGATCGCGAGCGCTTCCAGAAACTGATTCACGAATTGGGTTTGCTGCAACCACCCAATCGTACTGCGCGCACCTTTGATGAAGCCATCATGAAGGCGCGCGAAATTGGCTATCCACTGGTGGTGCGCCCGAGCTACGTGCTCGGTGGCCGTGCGATGGAAATCATTCACGTCGAATCCGATCTTGAGCGCTACATGCGCGAAGCCGTGAAGGTGTCGAACGATTCGCCAGTGCTGCTTGATCGCTTTTTAAACGATGCGATTGAGGTCGATGTCGATGCGGTCAGCGATGGCACTGAAGTGATGATCGGCGGCATCATGGAACACATCGAACAAGCGGGCGTACATTCAGGCGATTCCGCTTGCTCGCTGCCACCGTTTTCGTTATCAACTCAATTGCAGGATGAATTGCGCACGCAGACCGTGGCGATGGCGAAGGGGCTCAATGTTGTTGGGCTGATGAACGTGCAGTTCGCGATTCAGGAGCACGAGGGCGTGTCGAAAGTGTTTGTGCTGGAAGTCAATCCGCGTGCATCGCGTACCGTGCCGTTCGTTTCCAAGGCAATTTCGCTGCCGCTGGCAAAAATCGCAGCGCGTTGCATGGCCGGGCGATCGTTGAAGGATCAAGGCATCAAAGGCGAAGTGATTCCGCCTTACTACTCGGTGAAAGAGGCGGTATTTCCATTCATCAAATTTCCCGGTGTCGATACTATTCTCGGGCCGGAAATGAAGTCGACCGGCGAAGTGATGGGCGTCGGGATTACGTTCGCGGAAGCATTTGTGAAGTCGCAAATGGGTGCGGGTGTGAAGCTGCCCGCAACAGGGCCGAACGCGGGCAACGCGTTTTTGAGTGTGCGTAACGCGGACAAGCCGAAGCTGCTTGAAATCGCCAAGACCCTGCAGGCATTGGGTTTTGGCCTGATTGCCACTAAAGGAACGGCCGCGTTCCTTGCCAAGGAAGGTATCGCGGTGACGTTCGTGAACAAAGTTCTCGAAGGTCGCCCGCATATCGTTGACCTGGTAAAGAACCGCGAGATTTCGCTCATCATCAATACCGTCGAAGAAGACAAGCGTTCCATCCGCGATTCGTGGTCGATCCGCAATGCGGCGCTCACGGGCCGGATCACGTATTACACGACCATCTCCGGCGCGCGTGCCGCCTGCGTGGGCATGCAACATCTGGCGGAATTGAAGGTCTACGATTTACAATCGTTGCATCGCTTAGTTGCAGCGCAGGTCTAGGGAAACTGTGCACTGCGCGCAGTTTGCTGGCCAACCGATATTTTTTGAGGATTGAACAATGAGTAGTCTCGCCAAGGTACCGCTAACCGTTGCTGGTGCGGACGCGTTGAAAGCTGAACTGCAACGCTTAAAGCATAAGGATCGTCCTGATGTCATTCGGGCCATCTCGGAAGCGCGTGCGCAAGGTGATCTCTCCGAGAACGCCGAATACGATGCCGCCAAAGAAAAGCAGAGCTTTGTCGAAGGCCGCATCCTCGATATTGAAGGCAAGCTTTCCAGCGCGCAGATCATCAATATCGCATTGCTGGAAGATGATGGCCGGGTGGTATTTGGCGTCACCGTCGATCTCGAAGAGACTGAGTCGGGCGAAAAAGTGTCCTATCAAATCGTCGGTGAAGACGAAGCCGATTTGAAGCTCGGCAAAGTATCGTTTACCTCGCCGATCGCGCGCGCACTGATTGGGAAATCTGCCGGGGACGTTGCCGAAGTACGGGCACCGGGCGGCATTAAGGAATATGAAATCGTGGATGTGCGCTACGTTTGATAAGTCCGCATATTCTTGCGTAGATCGCCATTTGGCGCGGTGTTCAAGCATAAATACCGCTGCAATGCTCGCCATTGCTGGAGTTTGTGTGTGTTGCGACGATCTGCAGAAGGAGTTGCTGTGAAAACGGTGGTCTGTCCCCTATTATTTGCCCCCTATTATTCGAGCGAATTCATAAAGGGAAAGTGTTGACCGATGGACGCAGAAGAAGAGCGCACCTTACTAATACGCCTAGAATTTGATGGCGAGGACACGGTTGCACGAAACCTGAGTCTTGGAGTGTATGGTGCCAACAAAATACCCTATGTCAAAAATTGGTTAGCGAATCAATTAAAGGGACGTTCCGCAGCTCTTGAAGAGAGAAAAGAGTCGCGCGAAATAGAGCAATTGGAAATTGCTCGTGATGCCGCGTCTAGCGCAAAGGCAGCAGCCGCTTCAGCCACAGCCGCCGCATCTTCGGCTTCGGACGCTAATGAGATTGCACGCAAACAATTTACGATAGCTAAATCACAACGGCGCATTGCAATTGCGGCCATGATTAGCGCCGCAGTAGCTGCTATTGCCGCAATAGCAGCGGCTATCACTGCGTACATTGCCTTGTATCCAAAAAAATAAATGTCACAGCCAAAAAAACTTTGCATATTTTGCGGGGAAGGAAAAATCTCCGATGAACATTTCTATCCACAGTGGATGCATCCGCTTTTGCCGAAAAACGGGAAGGAATATCACTTCTCAACCAGCTATGGAGGCGAATACATAGCCGGGGAAAAAATTGAAAGTGATATTGTTGATAAAGAACACCAAGGCCCATATCACACATATAAACTCCGCATTGTTTGCCGTAGCTGCAACTCAGGATGGATGGGAAAAATAGAGGAAAAAGCGATAGCGCCGTTAACCGATTTGATATTAGGAAATAGCGTCACGTTAAACAAAGAACAAGTAGCGCGAGTAGCTGCTTGGTTAGCTCTAAGGACAATCATTGGTGAGTACAGATACAGCACTGTTTCAATTCCTAAAGAAGATTACGAGTACATCAAAATAACCGGACTAGCACCGCCGCATTGGCATATCTGGATTGGCTCACACAAAGTAGAACGGTGGAAAATTGCGTGTACCACTAAGCAAATAGCTGGCTGTATATCAACTGACTTCGATAAACCTGGATTCACGCCACCTGATGACTACAACACTTGCACCACTTCCTTTGGCTATGGCGAATTGTTCGCACATGTGAGCGTCTCCGCCGTCAAAGGGCTGCTCGACGAGCACGACAGCATCATTCACGATATGCGTTCCACTTTCGGTAGGCGATTGCTTGCTAGAGTCTGGCCGGTTGAGGCTCCAGTAATCTGGCCTGCCGTGCATTCCCTCACCGATGCCCAGATGGACACGTTCAGGCAATCCCTCGCACTGACTAGCGGGAAGCCGCCTCAAGAGTTCCTCAATAGCCAAAGGAAAACCCCATGAATAAACCCGCACCACTACCACCCACCACTGACGAGCGCGAAGTCTTACGCAGGATGCTTACAACACCGCCTAAGCCCTTTACGCCTAAAGCGAAAAAAGCTAAAAAGCCCGCTGCAAAATAGCGGGATGCCGCACCAGTGCTAGTGCGTAGAAGGTTTCGTGTTTTGCGTGTAGTTGTCACAGGTACTACTCCGCATAAATGCCTTGAACGCCGCGCTAGTGCTAGAGTTTGCCAAATTAGCGCTGGCAAAAGCTAAACGGAAAGTGTGGCTCGCGAAAGTGCAATGAAACTTCTGCTCACCGGATCATCAGGCCCTAAAGTTGCCGCGCGAGTGGCCACATATCTTGCGCAATCCCATGAAGTAATCGGCGTGGATATCGCGCCATCACCGACGACTTCCATCGTTGCCGACATCACCAGCATCAAACACTGGTCGCCGTATCTACAGGACGTGGACGCGGTGATTCATTTTGCGGCGTTGCATGCGCCGCACCGTGAAACACATTCGGCGGATGATTTTCGCCGCACCAACGTTGATGCCACGGAGCGCCTGCTCGACGCAGCCCGCAACGCAGGTGTCGCGCGCTTTTTGCTCGCCAGCTCAACTTCGGTTTACGGCAAAGCGATGCGCAGCAAGACTGCCGCTGTCTGGGTGACGGAGGCGTTGCAACCCGAAGCCGAGGATATTTACGATGAAACAAAACTGGCCGCTGAGCAGCTTTGTCGCGATGCGTTTTCAGCACCTTTCACGACCGCAGCGTTACGTTTTTCACGCAGTTTTCCAGAGCCCGCGCCGTTGATGGCGCTCTATCGCATGTATCGCGGTGTCGATGCGCGCGATGTGGCGCAGGCATTTGGCCTTGCCCTGACGGCGAACATCAAACAGTTCGAGGCGATCAATATTTCGGGCGAGACGCCGTTTCTTGAAGAAGATTGCGAACGCCTTCTCGCCGACGCGGCGCATGTGCTGCGCCTGCGTGCGCCTGAGCTGGTTGATGAATTTGCACGCCGCAAGTGGCCGCTGCCTGAAAGCATTGATCGCGTTTACGTGATTGATAAAGCCAAGTCGCTGCTTGGCTACCAACCACGATTCGGATTTCGCGAATTGCGGAACGACGTGGACGCGGGTAACGTGTCCGAGTGAGGACTAGCGGACCTTCTTTTTCTTGATACCAGCGGCCTTGTTTTCTTCCTGCCGTTTGGTCACTCGTGGTGCTTTGCGTTTGGTTTTGGGCAACGCGGCCTTCGCCGTTGCCGCCGCCAGTTCCGGGCTGTGCCGCCAGACGATGTAGATTTTGCCGATGTGCTGTATTGGTGCGGCGTTGAGCGCATCGCAGATTTCATCAAACCATTTGCTGCGTTGTTCGCGGTCGTCTGTGGAAGCGCGAATCTTGATCAATTCGTGCGCTTTCAGGTTGCGGTCGATTTCGCGAATGATCGTCGGCGTCAATCCGTGATTGCCGATCATGACGACCGGGACAAGAGCATGCGCTTTCGCTTTGAGCGCGCGGCGCTCGATGGGGGATAATGTGATTTTCATACCTCGATTATACAATTCATGGCCAGCGCACGCCCTAAAAACAGTCGGGATTGGGTCCAACGACATCTGAGCGATCCTTACGTGAAACGCGCGCAGGCTGAGGGCTTTCGTTCGCGCTCGGTCTATAAACTCACGGAAATTGACGCCAAGGAAAAATTGGTCAAGCCCGGCATGACGGTAGTTGATCTGGGATCCGCACCGGGCGGCTGGTCGCAATGGGTGGTCAAACAGGTCGGCGCTAAAGGAAAATTGGTCGCGATTGACTTGCTCGACATGGAGCCGATCACCGGCGTTCACTTTATCAAAGCCGATTTTTCCGATGCTGCCGGTCTGAATGCAGTCATTGCCGCGATTGGTGGCGAAGCATCAAAAGTAGACCTTGTGATTTCGGATATGTCACCCAATCTCACAGGAGTGGTGATTACGGATCAAGCCAGATTATTCGCGTTGGGTGAGATGGCAATGGAGTTTGCAGTCAAGTTCTTGAAACCAAATGGAGTTTTTCTGGTCAAGGTATTTCAGGGTGAAGGATTTGAGCCTTACGTCAAGACGCTGAGAGAGAATTTCAAAAGTGTGGCGGCAAAAAAACCTGATGCGTCCAGAGGCGAAAGCCGCGAAACATTCCTGATGGGCCGGGAACTGAAGCACGCCAAAGACTGACGGTGGCAGACTTATGTCACTGAATCCAAACGACAAGATAGGCCGTTTAGTGTAAAGTGGCCTTAGTGAATTTGAATGGCATGTTGTGGCGTTATCCACGGCATGTTTGAAGCGACGATGAAGCGAATTTAAAGGAACACGCGTGAACAATTGGGTAAAGAATATTGGTGTCTGGCTCGTCATTGGCATTGTCTTGATGATGATTTTTATGCAAGTGTCCAACCGTGGCGGAAACCGGGTAGATCTCGATTATTCGACCATGATGGCCGAGGCCAAGGCGGGTAATGTCGAGCGCATCAAGCAGGATGGCACGCGTACCTTCCGCGTCACGCTGCGCGACGGTAAAACCTACACCACCTTTATTCCCGGTGGCGATGCATTCATGTGGGAAGACCTGCGCAAATCCGGCACTAAAATTGAAGCCAAGCCAGAAGAGGAACAATCGCTCCTGATGAGCATTTTCATCTCGTGGTTCCCGATGTTGCTGTTGATTGGTGTGTGGCTGTATTTCATGCGCCAGATGCAAGGCGGCGGCAAGGGCGGCGCATTTTCATTCGGCAAGAGCCGCGCGAAGATGCTTGATGAAGGCAACAATCTCGTCACGTTTGCCGATGTGGCCGGCTGTGATGAGGCGAAAGAAGAAGTCGCCGAACTCGTCGAATTCCTGCGCGATCCTTCCAAATTTCAAAAGCTCGGTGGACGTATTCCGCGCGGCGTGTTGATGGTCGGTTCTCCGGGTACTGGTAAGACTCTGCTTGCGCGCGCCATTGCGGGCGAAGCGAAGGTGCCGTTCTTCTCAATCTCAGGTTCAGATTTCGTTGAAATGTTCGTCGGCGTTGGCGCAGCACGTGTGCGCGATATGTTTGAGCAGGCCAAGAAAAATGCGCCCTGCATTATCTTTATCGATGAAATCGACGCGGTCGGTCGTCAACGTGGTGCCGGTCTCGGTGGTGGTAACGATGAGCGTGAACAAACGTTGAATCAGATGCTGGTTGAAATGGACGGCTTTGAGGCTACCGCTGGCGTGATTGTCATCGCCGCAACCAACCGCCCCGACGTGCTCGATCCCGCGCTGTTGCGTCCGGGCCGTTTTGATCGTCAAGTGGTGGTCTCGCTGCCGGACATCCGGGGTCGCGAACAAATTCTCAATGTGCATATGCGCAAAGTGCCGATTGCACCTGATGTTGTGGCCGAAACAATTGCGCGTGGTACTCCTGGATTCTCCGGTGCTGACTTGGCTAACCTTGTGAACGAAGCGGCATTGTTTGCCGCGCGTGGCAACAAGCGTCTGGTTGAAATGGAAGATTTCGAACGCGCCAAAGACAAGATCATGATGGGCACTGAACGCCGCTCGATGGTCATGGACGAAGAGGAAAAGAAAAACACCGCCTACCATGAGTCCGGTCACGCATTACTGGGCTACATCCTGCCCAAGAGTGATCCGGTGCATAAGGTAACGATCATTCCACGCGGTCGTGCACTCGGGGTGACGATCCAGTTGCCTGAGCAGGATCGTTACGCATATGACCGCCAGTATTTGTTGTCGCGCATTGCAGTGTTGTTCGGTGGACGTATTGCCGAAGAAGTGTTCATGAACCAGATGACCACCGGTGCCTCGAACGACTTTGAACGCGCCACTCAATTGGCCCGCGATATGGTGACGCGTTACGGTATGTCGGATGCACTGGGCACGATGGTGTACGCGGACAACGAGGGCGAGGTTTTTCTGGGCCGCTCAGTGACGCGCCAGACCAATATGTCGGAAGAAACGATGCGCAAGGTCGATGCCGAAATCCGCAAAATCATTGATATGCAGTACGCCCTTGCGAGGAAACTCATCGAAGAAAACCGCGACAAGATCGAAGCGATGACCAAAGCATTGCTTGAGTTTGAAACTATTGATGCCGACCAGATCAAGGACATCATGGAAGGCCGTGCGCCACGCGCGCCAAAATTAAGCAGCAAGCCGATGCCAAAACCAAGCAGTGGCGGCGATAGTGGTGCGGCACCGGAGCCACCCAAAGTGGAGCCTGCTACCGCAACCGAAGGTACCAGCTAGCACATTGAGAGCGGAAACATTTTCCGACGAGGCCAGGGATAGACCCCTGGCCTTTGTTTTTGTTGCGTCAGACCCAATGCTGTTCACTTTATTCCCGTTCGCCCTGAGGTATCGAAGGGCCTTGGTGCATGAAGCCCTTCGATACCTCAGGGCGAACGGTGAAAATTTGACAAAGAGAACAGTATTGGCCTCAGATCGACCTATCCATACTCCCCCATGAATCTTCGCGCTGGAAAATTTTTGATCGCGCTGGACCGCCCCCGGGTGATGGGCATCGTCAATGTCACGCCCGATTCGTTTTCTGACGGCGGGAAATTTTTGTCGCGCGATGTTGCGATTGCGCATGCGCGTCGCTTGGTCGAGGACGGTGCTGATATTGTCGATATCGGCGGTGAATCCACACGTCCCGGTGCTCTGCCTGCATCGCTACAGGAGGAGTTGGACCGCGTGATACCGGTGCTGGAAGCGCTGGTCAATGACGGCGTGCCAGTATCGGTCGATACGCAAAAGACCGAGGTGATAGCCGCGGCGATCAAGGCCGGTGCGGCGATGATCAATGACGTCAATGCGCTGCTTGCTCCCGGCGCATTGGATGCATGTGCGGCGTCGGATGTGGCGGTGTGCCTGATGCATAAGCAAGGGACGCCCGCCACCATGCAGCAGGCCCCCAAATACGCGGACGTGGTTGCAGAGGTGGCTGCGTTTCTTGCCGCGCGGAGCGGCGCGTGTCTGGAGGCGGGTATCGCAAGAGAACGCGTTGTGATCGACCCTGGATTTGGTTTTGGCAAGACGGTGGAACATAATTTCAGGTTGCTACGTGAATTGCATACGCTCGTGGCGCTGGGTTATCCAGTACTCGCCGGTTTTTCGCGCAAGGCATCGTTGGGCATTGTGACCGGCAGACCCGCTGATGAACGGCTTGCTGCGAGTATTGCTGTCGCGATGCTGTGTGCGCAAAACGGTGCGACAATTCTGCGTGTGCACGACGTGCGTGAAACAGTTGATGCCATCAAGGTGTTGATGGCTGCGCGGAACTTGACCTGATAAACATATCGATTGCGAAGTATTCTATTTTAAAAATGAAAATAAAATGACACGTAAATATTTTGGTACAGACGGCATTCGCGGACGCGTTGGTGATTCACCCATCACGCCTGATTTCGCATTGCGGCTGGGTTTCGCTGCCGGTCGTGCACTCGGGCATGCGCATGCCGAGGCTAACGGTGACGTTCGACCGGCCGTATTGATCGGCAAGGACACCCGCATCTCGGGTTATATGCTCGAAAGTGCGCTTGAAGCCGGTCTCGCTGCATCTGGATGCGATGTTTTTCTGATCGGCCCGATGCCGACGCCGGGCGTGGCATACCTCACGCGCGGCCTGCGGCTGTCGGCGGGCATCATGATTTCGGCGTCGCACAATCCGTTCGATGACAACGGTATTAAATTTTTCTCCGGTGACGGCTCGAAACTCGACGACGCGGTGGAATTGTTGATTGAAGCGGAACTTGAAAAACCGCTACAGTCACTGCGATCAATTTCGCTCGGCAGGGTAAGACGACTGGAAGATGCGGCTGGTCGCTATATCGAGTTCTGTAAAAGTACCTTCCCGACCAAATTAACCCTGCGCGGCATGAGGATCGTGCTCGATTGTGCGCACGGTGCAGCCTATAGCATTGGCCCCAACGTGTTCCGTGAGCTTGGTGCTGAAGTGATTGCCATTGGAAACCAGCCAAACGGCCTCAACATCAACGACAAATGCGGTGCCACGCATCCCGCAACCATGCGTGCGGCCGTGCTTGAACACCGCGCAGACATGGGGCTGGCTCTAGATGGAGATGCAGATCGCCTCATCATGTGCGATGCCGATGGCACGCTGTTCGATGGAGACCAGCTGCTTTACGCGATGGTCAAAGATCGGCATGACAAGGGCTGGCTGCGTGGCGGTGTGGTAGGCACGCTGATGACAAATTTTGCGCTGGAGAAACGATTTGCCGACATGAAAGTGCCGTTTGAGCGCGCCAAGGTTGGCGACCGCTATGTACTGGAAATGCTGCGTGAAAAAAATTGGGAATGTGGCGGCGAAAATTCAGGACACTTGCTGTGTCTGGACAAACACAGCACTGGCGATGGCATTATTTCAGCATTGCAGGTATTGGCGGGGTTACGGCGTACTGGCATCAAACGCCTTGGCGAATTTACATCTGAACTTACGTTATTCCCGCAAGTACTCGTCAACGTTCGGCTCGACAAGAAGTTTGATTTTGCAGCCAACGCCGATATCGCCTCGGCCGTTACGGCGGCTGAGAAAGAACTGGCTGGGGAGGGCCGCGTACTGTTGCGCGCCTCTGGCACCGAGCCGCTGATTCGGGTGATGGTGGAGGGGCGCGATGGTGAACTTGTGAAAATGCTGGCGCAAAAGATTGCATCAGCAGTGAAGCAAGCCGCCGGTAACTAACTTCTTTCGCTCAGCCAAATCGCCCGGTGATGTAGTCCTCGGTTTCTTTCTTCTTGGGCTTGATGAACAGCTCATCAGTTACACCGTATTCAACGAGTTCGCCGATATACATGTACGCCGTGAAGTCCGACACGCGCGCCGCCTGCTGCATGTTGTGCGTGACGATCGCGATGGTGTAATCCTCCTTCAACTCGTGCAGCAATTCTTCGATTTTCGCGGTGGAAATTGGATCGAGTGCGGAAGTCGGCTCATCTAGCAATACCACTTCGGGTCGCACCGCGACCGCGCGTGCGATACACAAGCGTTGTTGTTGACCACCAGATAGTGACAAACCGCTTTGCTTTAACTTGTCCTTGGCCTCACCCCAGATCGCCGCTTTCTTGAGCGCCCATTCGACACGCTCGTCCATTTCAGCCTTGGTGAGCGTTTCGTATAGTTTCACGCCAAAGGCGATGTTGTCGTATATCGACATGGGAAACGGCGTGGGTTTCTGGAACACCATACCGACTTTGGCGCGCAGCAAATTCAGGTCCTGATCTTTATCCAACACATTCTTTCCATTCATCATAATCTGGCCTTCGGCGCGCTGTCCGGGATAAAGGTCGTACATACGATTGAGTGTACGCAGCAAAGTTGATTTGCCGCAGCCGGAAGGGCCGATGAAAGCGGTGATGCGACGCTCAAGAATATCCAGGTTTATATTTTTCAGGCCCTGAAATCCGCCATAAAAAAACTGCAAATTCTTGACGGCAATTTTTACGTTGGGCGTTGCTACTTCGACGGCTGGTTGAAGGACGGCGTTCATATCTTTCTCGTTGTTTTCTCTGAAGGGTGCGTCAGTGGGTACGTTGTCTGAAGACAGTTCGGGCGAGGATATTCAGGGTCAGCACAAAAACGGTGATGAGCAGCGCCCCCGCCCAGGCCAATGACTGCCAGTTTTCAAACGGACTCATGGCGAACTGGAAAATGACGACCGGCAGGTTTGCCATTGGCGCATTCATGTCGGCAGACCAAAACTGATTGTTAAGTGCCGTAAACAATAACGGTGCTGTTTCGCCGCTGATCCTCGCAACTGCGAGCAATATCCCTGTGAGAACACCACCGCTAACCGCGCGCAACGCCACCGACATAATGACTTTCCACTGCGGCGCGCCAAGCGCTGTGGCGGCTTCGCGCAAGCTGGCCGGTACCAAGCGCAACATGTTCTCGGTCGTTCGTACAACGACCGGGATCGCGAGTAGCGAGAGTGCCAGCGTGCCAGCCCACGCGGAGAAATGCTTCACTTGCGCCACGTATATGGTGTAAATGAACAGACCGATGATGATCGATGGCGCAGAAAGCAGAATATCGTTGATGAATCGTGTGGTCGGGCCAACCCAGCCGCGATTGCCGAATTCGGCCAGATACACCCCCGCGAGGATGCCGATTGGCGTGGCGATGAAGGTCGCAAAACCGACCATCATCAAACTACCGAAGATGGCGTTGGCAAGTCCGCCCGTGCCAGATGGTGAAGGCGTCATTTCTGTAAAAACGGCAAAATTAATGCCGCCAATACCCCTTACGACGAGTACCGACAGAATCCAGGCGAGAAATGCCATTCCAATCGCCATCGCGCACAGCGCAAGTGCCAGCGAAATACGATTGGCCCATACCCGCTTTTTATAGAGTGGGTTCATGTGCGAGCGCCTTCCTGCTTGGCCAACTGCGCCAACATCAATTTGGCCAGCGTCAACACGATGAGTGTGATCAAAAACAAGACCAGACCGAGCGAGATGAGTGAGGACACATGTAAAACATCACTGGCCTCGGCAAATTCATTGGCCAGCGTGGAAGCAATCGAGTTACCGGGTTCGTATAGTGAGGCTGCGATCTTTGGGGCATTGCCGATGACAAAAGTGACGGCCATCGTCTCACCGAGTGCACGTCCCAAGCCCAGCATGATGCCGCCGACAACACCTGCCTTGGTGTAAGGCAATACGATATTGCGTACGACCTCCCACGTTGTCGCGCCAAGACCGTAAGCAGATTCTTTCAACACGGCAGGCACTACTTCAAATACGTCGCGCATCACGGATGCGATAAAAGGTATCACCATGACTGCCAGAATAATGCCGGCCGTGAGGACGCCGATACCAGTGGGTGCGCCCTGAAAAAGCGCGCCGATGACGGGTACGGTACCGATGGTTTTGGTCAGGAATGGCTGAATGTGGTCGGCAAAAATTGGCGCGAAGACAAACAAGCCCCATATGCCGTAAATGATGGAAGGAATGCCTGCCAGCAATTCAACGGCGGTGCCAAGCGGCTGCTTTAGCCATACGGGGCAGAGTTCGGTAAGAAACACGGCGATGCCGAAACTCAGCGGCACGCCGATGAGCAGCGCAATGAATGAAGTAACGACGGTGCCATAGATCGCGTTGAGTGCGCCGTACTCGTGCGTAACCGGATTCCATGCGCGGCTGGTCAGGAAACCAAATCCGAATTTCTCCATGGCCGGGTAGCCACCATAAATCAGGGATCCGATGATGGCGGCGAGCATGGCAAGCACGAACAATGCAAAAAACAGCGTCGCCTTGCGAAACACGGCATCAAGCGTGCGCTGGAGCGCCAGACGTTGTGTGAGAGTTGCAAGTTCTTGTTCTCTTGACACGTAACTGGCCTTTGCAGTCGATTGGGATGATGCGTCGGCTTCGGTAAGACTCATGGGCAACTCACGCATTCTACGATAAGTGTTTTAGAACTTGAAAACAGGCCGCACGCAGATGCGTGCGGCCATGCGAAAAAATTCCTGCTTAACCTTACCGATAAATTGCTGCGCCACCCGATGAGGCCTTGATGTCGCGCTTCCACAAATCGCGGATCAGCGCGACAGTCTTATCTGGCATCGGCACATAATCCATTTCCGAAGCTGATTTAGCGCCGTTTTTGAAGGCCCAGTCGAAAAACTTCAGCGTGGCAGCGGACTTGTCCGGCTTGTCGGCACTTTTGTGCATCAGAATGAACGACGCACCGCTAATCGGGTAGCTGTCTTTGCCCGGCTGATCTGTCAGCACCAGAAACATGCCTGGCGCATTCGCCCAATCGGCGCTTGCGGTGGCTGCCTGAAAAGTGGAGTCATCAGGCTGGATGTAGTTGCCATCCTTGTTCTTCATTGCCGTATGGGACATTTTGTTTTTCTTGGCGTAGGCATATTCAACGTAACCAATCGAACCCTTGATGCGCTGAACGTAAGCGGAAACGCCTTCATTGCCTTTTCCGCCGACACCCTCAGGCCAGGAGACTGCCGAGCCCGCGCCAACTTTGGTCTTCCATTCCGGGCTGGTCTTGCTCAGATAGTCGGTGAACAGGAAAGTCGTGCCCGAGCCATCAGAGCGGCGCACCACTGTGATCGGGTCCGCTGGCAATTTAAGGCCGGTGTTGAGGGCAACGATTGCCGGATCATTCCAGGTCTTGATTTTGCCGAGGAAAATATCGGCAGTCACCGGCCCGGTCAGTTTCATTTCGCCCGGCTTGATGCCTTCAATGTTGACGACCATGACGACACCACCAACGATAGCTGGAAACTGTACCAGACCGTCTTTATCGAGCTGCTCTTTTGTGAGCGGCATATCGGATGCGCCAAAGTCGACGGTCTTGGCCTGAATCTGCTTGATGCCGCCGCCGGATCCGATGGACTGATAATTCATGCTCGCACCAGAGACCTTTTTATAGTCCTCCGCCCATTTCGAGTAGATCGGATAGGGGAATGTCGCGCCTGCGCCGGTAATATCCTGCGCAATCGCGGTTGAGGCCAGCGCACCAAACAGCAGGGCACCGGTAACGAGTTTTTTCAGCAACATGATTGACTCCGTGTGGGTAAAGGTTAAACAGTTTTATATCTATGGCACAGAGAATACGTATGTTTTGTGACGGCTTTATTACAGACATTGAGAACTGCGCGATGCGCTGAAAACCGGAAGAAAATACGTAGATCGTTATTTGACGGGCATCTTCAGCCTGTTTGCCGTGAAGAACCGCGCCAGATAAGGATGTACATTAATTACTGATTTCGTTGATGCGCCACGAATCTGACACATGCGATCCCTATGATGCGGCGATCCCTTGGCCACACGGAGATCCGCACCATGAGCATGATCAACGTCGAACAAATGCTGGAAGAAAAATATCCGGCATTCTTGAATAAGCCCGATCTCATCACCCGCCCGGCAGTCGCTTTCCTC
>JAYURJ010000196.1:0-3462 GCA_043756275.1 Betaproteobacteria bacterium
ACTTGTCAGCAGCGGCAAACCGATCGGCGAGATCGACATGATGATCGCCGCGCACTCTCTCGCTGCTGGCGCGGTGCTGGTGACCAACAACCAAAAACATTTCAAGCGCATCCGCGCGCCGCTGACACTGGTCAATTGGAGTGAGGCGTAATCAGAATCAGCCGTATCGGTATCCGGAGTCAGAGCAAAGGCTGTCATGTCTTCCAATGATTTTACGAATAGAAGCTGAAATGATTACCGTACGCTTTCTATTGCCACTTCTCGGCTGTCTGTCCGTATGCAGCCTCGCGTGGTCACAAGGGCAATCCGATTACTCGTTGAAAGCGCTTGCCGGGGCGACATCAGTGGCATACCAATTCACACATAAAATAATCGATCCGCAATGTTCTTTTGCGATGACAATCGAGAGCGACGCACAGGAATTAATTAAGAAAATTGATAACGCTGGTTTGAAAAAGCAACGTGTCATCGCGCCTGAAAACCTGCCCGATTTATTCGTCAACGTTTTGCTCGAAACATCCAGTCGAAGGGTAGGCGAAAGTCAACGCATTTGTGCAACGCTGGTGAAACTTGAAGTCACAAGCCTTCTCACAGCCAGGCTACAACATTGGAACGCCCCCGATATCCTTCTAGTGCGAATATATCAAGAGGTGGCATATGGCGCATCCCTGCCTGAGCGTGTCAGTGAAGAAATAAATGCCACGGCGCAAAATCTAATGGCGCGATTTGGCATGACCTACATCTACGCGAAGAAATTGTAAGTTGCTCCTTTCGTTCGTTTCATCAAAATTTATGGTGAATACTATGCGTGGAAGTCAGACAGTCGCCCTGCGAACTCCTAACCGGGTGCGTTCACTTCTTTCGCTTGTATTGATATTTTGGCTATCCGGTGCGACGGTCGTTGCTATTGCCGGCGAAGTGGAGGACGCACTACTCGCAAGCAGCGTACAGGCTCTGGATATTCGTGGAGTTGAACGAGCGCTAAGGTTGGGTGCCAAGGTGACGAATGTACAAACAGGGCAATCTGTTTCGTTGATTTATCGTGCGGTACTCAAAATGTCCCTGAACACTTCAGCTATTGATCCCCCTTTGGAAGTTCAAGCCAAACAATTTCCGCCAGCTCGAAGGATGCAAGAAGTTGACCGCATCCGAAAACAAGCACGCGCGGACGCGGAAGAGCGCGCACTCCCAGTATTGCGCCGATTATTTAAGGAAGGGGCACGACATAAACCCAGCGAAAACATTTTGTCAGTGCCCGTTAGCTTGGGCGCAGTAAAAATCTTAAGGTTGCTCCTTGACAATGCCGCCGACCCCCATGCTCGCTTTAAAGGCTATGCGCCAATAGAACGTGCGGCAATGGATGCCCAGACTGCTGCGTACGACTTACTCGTGTCATTTGGCGCCAGACCTATATCTGCGATAGATGCGGCGCAACTCCGCATGACCCGTGCGGCACAATGGAATGATATTGATGGAATGGAACGCGCTCTGCGTGAGGGTGCGAATGTCAATCGAACGGACAGTTGCGGCACAACGGCACTGGTTGCCGGGCTATCAAATTTGTTCGAGCGTGATTTTAAAAGTGAAACGATAGACTGGTTGGTCGGAAAAAAAGTCGATGTAAACGCGGAAGTGACTGTTGGATGCGATGAAAACAGTGGGCACACAGCGCTGCTGGCGCTTTTGTCTTCTCCAATGCTGGGCGAGCTACAAATGAATCTTGACTTGCCAACTGCATTACTTGCGCAAAAGCTTGTCGACAATGGCGCGGACCTGACAACGCAGGATCGAGAGGGAAATACCCCTTTGCACTTCGCAGTGAGGTGGAATCTTCTGGAAGTCACGCGAATTTTGCTAAGCAAGAGCGCCTCTCAAAGAATCGAAAATAAGGCTGGAAAAACGCCGCCAATGTTGAGCCCATCGAGCGAGATGACGAATTTGTTGCGGCGCCATATCCAATGACCTGATGCGCGCGCTCGATTGGCCACATTCCAGAGAACCAAGCACACTTTTATGTCCCCTCCAAAATACGCTCTCTCACCGACGGAGCGTCTATTTTTTAGAGATCGTTTGCGCGCTGCTCGATATGGGGCGCTCGCAAACGCGGAAGGGTTTGGATCGGTTTGTTTCGTACTCGAAGCCCTTGGACTAAGACTTTTGGGAAAGCAAGCCGCTCTAGGAGAATATCGCGAATCAATCCGGGAACTGGTCACCGAAAGCACAAGCTTTTCCTACATTTCGGCTAAATTTCCGAGTCTATTTTGTGCGTTCGAATCGCTCTATCGCGCCGTCACTTCCGGAAGAAACGATGCAATGCATACTGGGGTATATGCGCGAAATGTCACACACAAAGCGGTTGAGCTATGTATCGGTTTGGAGGAAGCCACTATGTCATCCATAAATGAGTCTGCAACCGTAGCGGACTTCATGGTTAAGTCACCCTTCGTTGTGGAAGGCTGGCAACCGCTCGCCCATGCTCGGCAATTGATGCTTCTTCATTCGATTTCCTATTTGCCGTATAAACAAGATGATGAATGGAAGCTGCTGTCCGAAACTGCGCTTCTCAAATACATCGGGGTTGGTTCATATGGCAAAGAAAGAAATGAAAAACTCGGAAAACTGATCGAAAACGCTCCCGGCCTTCAGTTCATGGCGGCATCCGTTGTCCCCGCAACCACGCCGGTGCGCGATCTGCTTCGCGATCTCCATGCCGATTTGAAGACCAAACTTTGGTTGGTAGTTGACAACGATCTCCGTAAAAATCTTGTTGGAGTTTTTACGTCATTCGATCTTCTTTAGACAAAATTTTGATCATCAGGCTTGTAACCCGCTTCCACCAACGGTTTTATCCATATGGATGCCTGAAATCCGCTCCCAGAGCCATTCTTGGAGAGGTGGCATTGAAGAAATATACACTCGAAACCAGAAAGAAGACAAGATGAAAGCCCCACCCTTTGCCTACCAGCGCGCCGACAGCCTCGAGCGCGCCTGCGCCCTGCTGGCCCAGCACGGCAGCAGCGCACGCATTCTGGCCGGTGGCCAGAGCCTGATTCCCACGCTCAACCTGCGGCTCTCGCAGCCTGAACTGCTGATCGACATTTCGCAAATTGCTGCCATGCGCGGCATCCGCATTGACGGGGGCGAGATGGTGCTCGGCACGCTCACGCGGCATGCCGACATCGAACGCTCTGTCCTGGTCAGACAACACTTCCCCACGCTGGCCGAAGCTGCGGCGCAGATTGCGCACCCTGCGATCCGTAATCGCGGCACCATCGGCGGCAGCATCGCGCTCGCCGACCCGGCCGCTGAGTGGCCGGCCGCAGCACTCGCGTTCGATATGTCCCTCACGCTGGCGTCGAGCCGGGGCGAGCGCACGGTGAAGGCCGATGGCTTTTTCACCGCGCTATTTGAAACCGGGATGGCGGCTGATGAAGTGCTCAAGAGCATTCACATTCCGCTGCC
>JAYURJ010000197.1:0-31737 GCA_043756275.1 Betaproteobacteria bacterium
GCGAACGCCGCTGGAGTGAAGGCGTGCCTTCACCATTCGCGGGAATGACGGCTTTTTTTTGCGTACCGATAAAATTAATGCACTAATGAAGTGGAAATGTAATAACGAGTTGTCCCACAGGCTGCATCGAAACCGCTCGGCTATCACCACAGATGTTGGACTACTCGAGAAAATGGGGCTACTTGTTTCACATCGTCAGTCCAATCCGGGGCACGGCATTCAAAAAGTTGTGCGTTCAGTCGCGCTCAAGATCGAGATGGTGGCGACGCTCGGGTAAGCCTGCTCATATAGAGTCCAAGCTGTGGAGCGTCTTGTAGTACTGACGCCAACGATGTCGTAGCCTGCATGGAGCGCAGCGCAATGCGGGATGCTTCGCACCGCGACCACCGACCGGCATTGCGCTTGCGCTCCATGCAGGCTACGGTACTACGGTGCTAAAAGAGCGACTCAGCCCCTCAATGTAAAGTTGGCAGGATCATGTTGAGTAATCCTTCAATGAAAGTCGGCAGGATCACGCAGTCACAATCTGAAATTCCGTGGCGTTGGCAATTGGGCGCACCAGTTTCTTCTCGCGGCGCATCTCAACGATGCCGTAGTGAGACATCGTTTTCAGCGTGCGCGACAAGTTGCCCGGCTTGCGTCCGGTTGCCGCTGCCAGAGAGGTGACCGAGTCTGGTCGGATATCCCGGATCACTTTCAGAAGTGTCCGGTTATCGTCGCTCAACACCTCGGCCAGGGACTTCATCGACGTGAACCATATCTTTGGATCACTGGGACGTGCCTTGATCTCCCCGCGCGCAATAGCCAAAACGCGGGCCCGGATCTGTTCCTGCGGCATGATGCCAATCTTGATCGCTTTCATAATTGCGTTACCTCCTTCAGAACACGGTCAACATCTTTGAAGAAATCTTCGAGCAACTGGTAGGCGCTCTCGAACCCATATGGCACGCCTGTGTCGGAAACATGCCGGTGATGGTGGTCGAACGGCAAGCGCTGGCCCGCGTATTTAAACTTCTTTGGGGGTTTGACCGCATGCGCGTTGTCGTATCCCAATATTCGATTACCGTAAGGCTCGTGGAGCGACAGGGTATAACGAATGCCATGCGGAATGTCACCACTGGCTTCGACCCGCCAAGCTTCAATTTTGATCCAGTAGCCGTCGCCCTGATCGATGATTGAGCCATTCAGGTCGAGCAGTGTTTCTAGACCAAGATCATCTCGCATGCGCTATTGTATCATCAGGTGATAAATGATCAAATCACGATTGACGCAAATAAATTTCAATAAAGTCGCGACTTTATTGAAATCAAATTACATAAAGTCGCAAAATTGCAAGTAATTCCATTTCCACTTCATTCGCATTAATTGTATCGGTACGCAAAAAAAGACGTCATTCCCGCGAATGGTGAAGGCACGCCTTCACTCCAGCGGCGTTCGCCTTAAAGTCACTGGATCCCCGCCACAGCCTGCCCTCGAATGCTTGGATCGGGGGCGGGGACGACGAATGTTGATATGTTCGCTATCAGCTTATTAAATTAATGATCGAGAAACGGAATAAGTTAGCGTCAGCCATTGCGGGTAACGCTGCTCCCGCCTGCCATCGGCCCACTTCCATTTCATCCAGCAATGCCGACAACACTTTGCGCGATGCCGACTGGTGCACCGGCAATACCAACACATCACCCGGTTGCGCCCACCGTAGAAGTTGGCGTGCAGCATCGACTTCATCGGCTTCGGTCTGGATGTTTTCAGGCGGATAGCCCGCAGCAAGCAAGCTATTTTGCAAAAGCGCGGACACTTCGCCCAACGCGCGACCTCGTAACATGCCAGCGATCTCTTTTACGACGATAAAATCTGGTCGAAAAATTGCGGCAGTAGCGGCAAGCTCATTGATGGCGTCGTTGCTGCGATTGCCGGCCTGTCCGAGCAGCAGGCCAATTCGGCCCCCGGTGCGCCCGCTGGATATTTGTTCCATCTGCATTGATCTACTGGCCGCTAACAACATCGCGAGCCCGCCGGGATTGTGCGCGTAGTCGATCAACACGGTCACGTCCCCGATTGACCAGCGATCCAGCCGGCCCGGATTATCGAAGCGTGTGCCGCCAAACCGCTTGAGCTCGGCAGCAATGACCGCCGGGGATACGCCCAGCGCAGATGCGGCCAGCGTTGCCGCTGCAATATTGGCTATGTTATAAATGGCCGCGCCGTTCAACGTCAACGGCATTTCACAAAGCTCACCAAGCAGCGTCCGAACACCACGATGGGTAAGCCACAATTGTTCGTCGATGAGGCCGCATGTCGAGCCGTTCACTTCTCGCAACGCCACCAACGCAGGGTGCGCATCATCAAAGGCGAACAAGGCAACGCTACACTCCTGCTTCCCCGCGCGCCCCATTAGAACTGGGTCATCGGCATTCAGCACCAATGTGCCCGCACTATCAAGTGCTCGCGCGACGACCAGTTTGACATCAGCAAGGTCATCGAGGCTGTCGATGCCATATTCACCGAAATGGTCGGCGCTGATGTTGGTGACGATGGCGACGTCGGCTTTTTCAATGGCGAGGCCACGCCGTAAAATACCCCCACGCGCGGTCTCAAGTATCGCCGCTTCAACCCGCAAATCGCGCAACACCAGCCGCGCACCGGCCGGTCCGGAAAAATCGCCGTCGCCCGCAGGTTCACCACCAATGACGACGCCCTCAGTACTCGAATAACCAACATGGTCTTTAAATTTTTCGTCGCTGGCGGCGAGCAATGCCGCCAGCAGCCGCACCGTCGTCGTTTTCCCATTGGAACCAGTGACCAGCACCTTGGGAATATCGCGTAATGATTCCCATGCAACATTGTCAACGCCGGGCAGTCCGGCGAGCGGCCATGTGCAACTGCCCGCCCCCGCGCCCACCGAAACCTCGTGGTCATCGACAAAAATCGGCATGCCGTACGTGCGCACTGCTGCTCGCAAGGCGACCAAGGCAGGGTTTCTCTCCGCAGTGGCGCGAGCATTGAACACTTTTGCCACGGCAAAAAGATCTTTCCCCAGCGGATGCATTTGGTCAAAATGCGGATCAAATGGTGGATCAACGGCGATATCGCTGCCAGCCTCAAATAATCCGCTCGCCTGCTCCCATGCCCATTCGTTGATCTCGGTCGCCGTGAACAGCGTGTCGATTGGTGCTTCAAATGCCAGCAGCGTGCCACTGGCATGCGACCTTGCGATGGGCGCTGCATCACCCCAACCGATTGCACGGCACATTGCGGAGGCCACTTCGCGCCAGCGATTATGTGCGGCGATATCGTGCGCCCACGGACCGCGTGTTTCGAGCACCACACCACTGCCAGCAAAGAACCGGTTGTGTCCGGTGAGACGTCGCGAATCGGCGAAGCATGGGTTGGGTTCGGGCGGCTCAGACGCAGCGACTGGCACAAGTGGCGTATTCAGTCGTCGCTTTCTTTAACAAACCGCAAGCCGCGCTCGTCGCGCACGAATCCTGCCGCCTCCAGCGCGGCGTCCCCTGCACGATTAAGATCATCCTGCTCCTCCTGCGTCGCATCGCTTTTTCCGGTGCCGTGCCGACTCATGTTGGGTGCAGGCATGTCGCCGCTCGCCAATGACGCGGCACTTGATCCCGCCGGACGAAACTTGGTGACTTGTTTCCACGATCGCGCCAGCGCATCAGCAAATATCAATAGCAGATCGCCCTGCCTGCCCATCTTCAATGCCGTGTCGATGGCTTGTTGCTCGTCAGGAATAATACTAATGGCGCTCTCAGCCACCCCGCGTGCCCGTAACACTTTGGCAATCATGCCCGGCACTTCATCGCCGTCGCGACCGCGCAGCGAATCATCACGTCGGCAGATGTAGTGATCAAAGCGACCTGCAACGACTTCAGCGATGGCGACAATATCTTCATCACGACGGTCACCCGGTGCCGAGATAACGATAATGCGTCGTCCCAGCACATCCAGCCGTTCGGCCAGGTCTGCCATCACGCCGATGGCGTGGGCATTGTGTCCGTAATCAAAGATCACCTTGAATGGATGTTCATCGAACACGTTCATCCGGCCCGGGGCCTGATAGAAGGTTGTGTCGAAGGTACGCAATGCCTGACGGATCGCATCGAGCTTGATACCAAGCGAGAACGCCATCGCCGCCGCGAACATCGCATTTTGCACGTTGTGCATGGCGCGGCCTTCGAGCGTGGCGGGAATCAGGTGTGTCCACATCAGCGGGATATGCCCGCCCTTGTCGTAGATGGTAATCATCTGGCCATTCACACCGGCCTCCAACGCACAGGCGCGCCCACCGGCGCGGATGTGTTCGCGTACCACCGCGTGCTGCGGATTGAGCGTGACGTAGCAAATACTTTTGGCCTCAGTGTCGGCCGACATCTTGATGACGTTCACATCGTCGGCATTGAGCACCGCGCAATCTTTGGCGACTTCGACAACGATGCGTTTGACTTCGGCAAGTTGTTCGAGCGTATCAATGCCCTTCATGCCCAGATGATCGGCCTCTACATTGAGCACCGCGCCGACATTAATGAAGGGCACACCCATGCCTGCACGCAACAAGCCGCCACGGGCGATTTCGAGAATTGCGATATCGATCTGTGTATCCGCCAGCACCATGCGGGTGGCGATGGGTCCGGTCATATCGCCTTCGACAGTACGCTGGCTGTCGATGTAAACGCCGTCGGTGGTGGTCAGGCCCGGCGTAAACCCTGCCATTTTGGTGATGTGAGCGAGCATCCGCGAGGTGGTGGTTTTGCCGTTGGTGCCGGTGATGCCTGCAATCGGTACGCGCGAAGGCGTGCCGGCTGGAAACAACATATCGATCACCGGGCCCGCCACATCGCGCGGCAAACCTTCAGAAGGTGACACATGCATACGAAATCCGGGGGCGGCGTTGATTTCACAAATGCCACCGCCGATCTGCTTGTAACTCTCGGTGATGTCGGGACTCAAAAAATCCACGCCGCCAACATCGAGACCGATGGCAGTCACGGCACGCACGGCCATGTCGCGATTATCCGGGTGGATCACGTCGGTCACGTCAGTTGCCGTGCCACCGGTGGAAAGGTTGGCGGTAGAACGAAGCATCACCACTTGCCCGCTTGCGGGAATCGAATCCGGCGTCATCTCCACACGTGCCAGCATCATGTCGGCTTGCTCGTCGAGTGCCAAGCGCGTCATTGCTTTTTCATGGCCTACGCCACGGCGCGGGTCTTTGTTCACGATATCAACCAGTTGCCGAACGGTCGATGCTCCATCACCGGTCACATGGCCCGGCGTGCGACGGGTGGCGGCGATCAATTCACCGTTCACTACCAGCAGGCGATGGTCGTCGCCGGTGAGATAGGTTTCAACAATCACCGACGATGAGTGCTCCTGCGCTGCGGCAAAGCCATTGCGGACTTCTTCCTCCGTGGTCAAGTGAATCGAAATACCACGGCCATGATTGCCGTTGTAGGGCTTGGTCACCACCGGATAACCGAGCCGCTTGGCAGCAGAAACAGCGCGATCCGCTGAGCGCACCAATTCCTGATGCGGCACTGGCAATCCGCGCGCGGCAAGAATCTTGTTCGTCTCTTCCTTGTCACCGGCCAGTTCAACGGCGATATAACTGGTGCGCCCTGTGACAGTTGCCTGAATGCGTTGTTGCCACTTGCCATAACCTAACTGGATCAGCGATTGATCATTCATACGCAGCCACGGAATACCGCGTTCTTCGGCGGCGCGCACCAGCGATGCTGTGGAAGGTCCGAGCGCCCGGCGCTGTGAAAAGCGGATGTATTCGTCGCGCGCAGTGGGCCATGCCCAGCCTTCAGGCACCACGTTTTTGGGACGGAGATTTTCTGGCAGCAATGCGCACAACAGCTTCAGTGCCAGTTCTCCGGCTTCGATGCCTTCGTCCTTCTGCGCGTATTCGTAAATCACGCTGTACACGCCGGGACGATCGGTACTGCGGGTTTTGCCAAAGCTGACATCCTCGCCCGCCATATTCTGTAGCTCGATGGCCACATGTTCGAACACATGCCCGAGCCACGTGCCCTCGCCTTCAAGCATGCGACGGATCAGGCCGCCGGGTTCGCGATATGAACAGCCGTGCTCCTGCAAACTGGGCAATGACGCGATCAGTTCCATCACATAAGCCGTGCCAAGCTTGCCCGTCGGCCAGTCTTCAAGCGCGCCCAAATCAAGTTCGAGCCGGATCACCGGAAAGTGCGCGTATAGCGATGGTCCCACGTACACCGAACGATCAAGAATGCGCATGTGCCCTCCTTATTCCATTTCTATTTCATTAGTGCATTAATGTTATGGGTAAGCAGAAAAAGCCGTCATTCCCGCGAAGGCGGGAATCCAGCGTCGCTCGCCGCAAAGTCGCTGGATCCCCGCCTTCGCGGGGACGACGAATGTTTGATACGTTCTCTACTACATTATTAAATTGATGATCGAGAAACGGAATTATTTCTTCACACGAGTCAATGAGCCGGCCGATGCTTTGCGTGTGTGCAGATTAAACCTGGCACCTGCAATCAGGACGTGAATTGAAATACCCAGCATGCACACCGGTTGGCCCTCTGCGGCAACATCCATCGACGAAAACTCGATGCCTGAGGCATCAACGACCGTGATGCTGCCACTGCCAGCGGCCACCAGCGTATTGTCCGGGCCGATGAATGCGGCGGCATCTTCGTCGAGACCCAAACCAATGGCAAACGGGTTGAAGGCCAGTGCAGCCAACAGTCGACCGAGTCGGTCACGCTGCCGAAAATGCTGATCAATAATGAACCGGTTGGTGAGCCCAAGGCCCGGCGCTAACCGCACCGCACCGGCAATCGGGCTTGCACCTTCTTCACCAAAGGCGATCATGTGTTCGCTGATAAAGGCCGCACCGGCACTGGTTCCGGCGACATGCACGCCGCCAGCGTTCATCAATCGCAGTGACTTGGCAACCGATGTCCCGCCGAGAATGGTCGATAGCCGCAATTGATTGCCGCCGGTAAAAAACACACCCGTCGCCGATGCCAGCCGCGCCAGTCGACCGCTCTCCTCGCAGTCGCGGCGCGTATCGAAATCCATCGCCGTCACATTCTTCACGCCCAAATCAGTGAATATCCGTTCGTAGCGTGCCCCGGTATCGACCAACTGGCTGGCAGTCGGAATAATCACAATATCGGCCGCACCGTTGCCGCTACACAGATCCACAAACCGCCGCAGTATCTGGGGAGAATTCTCTTTTTCTTCTGCGCCCCCAATGGGAATGATCCACCCACGCTCTACGCCCTCGGCAACCTTGCTCGGCATTCGTCCCGCTCCTGATTGATTATTACGAGATGATGCCATTGGCAGCGGTGAAGCGCCAAACCCGGCGGCAAATTTGCAGCCATCCGTTTAAAAATCGATGGTCGTTTTGCGTTCCAGCGACCCACCTTCGGTTACACTACGACGCTTTTTGCGGGGCTTTATGTGGTTCAAGAATTTACAGGTGTACCGTTTCCCTGCGCCATGGAAGATCAGCGCATCAAGCCTTGAAGAACAGCTCGGACGCCACGCCTTTCGCTCTGTGGCCGGCTTTGAGATGCAGACACAGGGCTGGATGTCACCCCGCGACGATGGTGGACTGGTGCACACGGTCCATGGTCAATTGCTGATTTCGCTTTGCACTGAAAAAAAACTGCTACCCGCGTCAGTTATTAAAGAAGTCATCCGCACAAGGGCCATCGAAGCCGAAACGAGACAGGGCTATAAACCGGGGCGCAAGCAATTGCGCGAGCTAAAAGTTCAGGTCACCGACGAACTCTTGCCACGCGCATTCAATGTGCGTCGCCATGCGGGAATATGGATCGACCCTGCCAACGGCTGGCTGGTGATCGACGCTGGTTCGCCGGGCAAGGCCGATGAAGTGGTGGCACTGCTCAATAAATCAGTAGATGACCTCGTGATCGAACGTCTGAACACGACCTTGTCGCCCGGAACGGCAATGACCGCGTGGCTTGCAAATAATGACGTGCCGCACGGTTTCAGTGTTGATCTGGACACAGAGTTACAGTCGCCGGTCGAAGAGAAGGCGACCGTCCGCTTTGTTCGCCATGCCCTCGACCCGACAGAAATGCAACGGCATATTGCCGGTGGAAAACAGTGCACCCGCCTCGCATTGACCTGGGCTAATCGCGTCTCGTTTGTGCTGACCGAGTCGTGGACTCTTAAACGCATCGTCCCAGTTGATGTGATACGAGAAGGTGAAAATACGCAGAATCAAAACGATGACGAACGCTTCGATGCCGATTTCACGCTCATGACTGGCGAACTACAACACATGCTCGCAGAATTGGTTGAGGCATTAGGCGGATTGGAAGTTCGTTAGCAAACACGGCCTGTAAATTTTTCCACCGGCAGGTCACCGCATATTTGTTTTCATCCAGACGCTGGCACGTTTTTGTGCTTCCGTGATCTGCTCTGTCGTCATCAAACTCTCTATCAGACGTCGTGCGTCTGTGGCGCTACTGTTGCCATTGACTTCAGCGATGTTGAACCATTTGTGCGCCTCGATATGATCCTGCGTGATACCACGGCCACTTTCAACCATGGCCCCCAGATTGTATTGCGCGACCGCCTCACCCTGCGCCGCTGCTTGGGCGTACCAGTACGCAGCGAACTTCGGGTCGGGCACAACACCCTGACCGATTTCGGTCATGTAGGCGATGTTGGCCTGCGCACGCGCGTGTCCCAGCACGGCTGCTTTCTCATACCACGACGCCGCCTGGCGGTAGTCTTGCGCCACACCTTTTCCTTTGTCGTAGCATTCGGCGAGTTCAAACTGGGCGACAACATAGCCTTGCGCTGCGGCTTTCTGGAAATGCTGGGCAGCGCGTTTCGGGTCCTGCGCCACACCACGGCCAAGCGAAAGCATGATGCCCAGATGGGTGGTTGCCTCGGCTAGCTGCTCACGCGTTAACGCGCGCTCGAGCAGCGCACGCTTTCGCGCGGCACCGGCCTCGCCATTCGCGCTGGCAAGACTCGACCAGACATGCGCAAGCACCATATCCTGCGTGACACCAAGCCCCTTGGCGAACAGATCCGACAGATTGTCTTGGGCAAGCCCCAATCGCTGCTCGGCTGCCTCACGATAGAGTGCCGCCGCCCGTGTGGGATTTTGTGCGACCCCCTGCCCTTTTTCGTAGCGCACACCAAGGCTGTTTTGTGCCAGCGCGTAGCCTTGCGTTGCCGATTTCAGAAACCATGCTGCCGCCTCGACATAATTTTGCGCAACACCCTGCCCTTTCGCGTACATCGTCGCGAGGTTGAACTGCGCCGCTGCATCTCCCTTTGAGGCCACTTGCCGGAACAGCGCCAGCGCCTGACCAAAATCCTTGCGAGCGTAGGCCTTTTCTGCGTCCTGAAGTTCACCTGCATGCGCTACAGGAATGACCAGTGCGCAGCCAACGACAATAGCGCCAACAACACAACGAAATAATGAATTGAACTGGCCGAATATCATTGAGCGGCAGTATGGAAATGGACGGATCGACATTATTTTAAAGGACGCTTGCCGCAATACGGGCACGCATTTTCTCGTCGGGCATACGGCCCAGCCCCGCCCCCATGTTGTCACGCAAATGTTCGATCCGTGATGTTGCCGGAATCGCGCAGGTGATTGCCGGATGCGAGATCACGAATTTGAGCATCAACTGCGCCCAGCTCGTACAGTCTATTTCCGCCGCCCACGCAGGCACAGGCGTGCTGCGCAAGCGACGGAACAGCTCGCCACCGGCAAAGGGCCGATTGACAATCACGGCAATGCCGCGCTCACGTGCCAATGGCAATAATCTTTGCTCAGCTTCGCGCTCACCGACTGAATAATTAATCTGCAAAAAATCGACCGCGTTGGCGCTGATGACTTTCGCCACCGCGTCGTACGCGCTTGATGTGTAGTGCGTCACCCCGACATATCGCACGCGGCCCTGTCGCTTCCATTCGGCCAGCGTGCGCAGATGCGTTTGGACATCGAGCAGATTGTGTACTTGCAAAAGATCGATGGGTGCAGCGCGCAGTTTCTTCATCGAGTCGTCCGCTTGAGCAACACCGGCGGCCTTGCCCGTTGTCCATACTTTTGTGGCGATGAATAATTTTTCGCGCAGGCCGTGTTTGGCAATTAACTCACCCGCTACGTCCTCGGAGCGGCCATACATGGGCGATGAATCAATCAGTTTGCCGCCGAGCGCGGCGAACTCACGCAATACATCCTCCAACGGCGCTCGTGCAGCCGCGTCAGCAGCCACATCAAACGTCTGCCAGGTACCCAGACCGATAACCGGCAGCATCTCGCCGGAAGATGGAATTTTCCGTGTTGCCCTACTTTGGCTGCTGGCTGGCTTCGTGCTCTGTGCCTGGCCTTCTAAATCCGGCAATCCTGCCGTCAACGCACATATGCGCAACACGTCACGTCGGTTCATGCTTGCCCTCTGGTTTTGCACATTTATTCACGTGCTGATTACGCGGCAAATGCCCGATAAATCCATATCCCTGCCGCTGTGAGCAACAGTGAAACCAGCAAATGTGCGGCCGCCACGCCGAGTGCCCACACAATCTCATTGCGCTCAATGAGCCCAATGACTTCAGCCGAAAACGTGGAAAACGTCGTTAAGCCGCCAAGAAATCCGGTCACTGCAAACAATCGCCAAGCCGGTGACAATTCCGGGTGTTTGACAAAATAAGCGACGGCGATTCCAACGAGAAAACCACCGATTGCGTTCGCGGCAAACGTGCCCAGCGGAAAAAATATCAGGCGCGGGTTGAGCCAAGCCGATAGCCCCCAGCGCGCCCATGCGCCGATGGCTGCCCCCAGCCCTACCGCCAAAAAACCACTGCCGACCGCACTCAACCCGGTACCCCCTTTCCTTCCAGCACCGCCCGCAGCGTTGCAGGTATCGGCAACGACTTTCCAGCAATGTAGTCAAACCAGACGATCACGAACTCGCCGATCGCCGCAGGCTCACTTTCGCCTTCGAGCGTCAACGTGCTCACGACATGAAAGCTGCTTCGCCCGATCTCACCTGCGAACAGCGCCACTTCAACATTGGCGGGATAGGTGACCTGCTTTTTATACGTGACGCTGGCTTTGAGCAAAATCATTCCCGCGCCTTTGCCGTCCCAACGAATACCGAGCGACTCGCTCCAGGTGACGCGGCTTTCTTCAAAGTAGCGCAAATACGCGGTGTTATTGATATGCCCAAGCGCGTCCATTTCGCCCCAGCGAAGCGGAAACCGTATCGATGATAGTTGCAGGCCCAACTTTGTTTCCGGATGATCCACGGTGTGAAGTTCCCAAGTTAATGTTGCCTCTATAATACTTGCAACCTCTTTGAAGACCCAATGCCCCATGAGTGAACGCGAATCAATGCAATACGATGTTGTCATCGTCGGTGCCGGCCCGGCCGGACTGGCGGCAGCGATACGGCTAAAACAGCAGGCCGCTACAGACGGTACTGAAGTCACCGTTTGCATCGTCGAAAAAGGTTCTGAAGTCGGCGCACATATTCTCTCAGGTGCGGTGATGGACCCGATTGCGCTGACAGAATTGATGCCCGACTGGAAAGCGTTGGGCGCGCCGCTCAACCAACCGGTTACTGAAGATCGTTTTCTGTTTTTGTCCGAGTCAGGCGCTCGTCAGGTGCCCAACTGGATGCTGCCCAAATGCTTCAAGAATCACGGCAATTACGTCATCAGCCTGGCCAATGTTTGCCGCTGGCTAGGCACCAAGGCCGAAGAACTCGGGGTGGAGATCTATCCGGGATTCGCCGCTGCAGAAGTGCTGTTCAACGACGATGGATCAGTCAAGGGCGTTGCCACTGGAGACATGGGCATCGGCAAGAATGGAGAGCATACCAACCGCTACGCTCGGGGAATGGAGCTCCACGCCAAATACACTTTTTTTGCCGAAGGTTGTCGTGGCAATCTGGGCAAAGAATTGCAGACCAAATTCAATCTGCGCGATGGACGCGACCCACAGGTTTATGGCTTGGGATTAAAAGAGCTTTGGGAAGTAAAACCCGACAAGCATGTGCCTGGGCTGGTGGTCCATACCGCCGGCTGGCCGCTTGACACCGACACTTACGGCGGTTCGTATTTGTACCATCTTGAGGACAATCTGGTCGCGGTTGGTTTTGTGGTTGGCCTCGGCTACAGTAATCCCTATCTGTCGCCGTTTGAAGAATTTCAACGCTACAAAACACATTCCGCCATCCGCGGCTTTTTCGATGGCGGCAAGCGCGTTGCGTACGGCGCGCGCGCGATAAACGCTGGCGGCCTGCAATCGCTTCCCAAGCTTGCATTCCCGGGTGGCGTGCTGATCGGCGACGATGCCGGATTTCTTAATGCGTCACGCATCAAAGGCAGCCATGCTGCGATCAAAAGCGGCATGCTGGCGGCGGATGCGGCGACAGTGGCATTAAAGACCAGCCGCAGTCATGATGAGTTAGCCGACTATCCTGTTGCCTTTGCAGCGAGCTGGCTGCATGAAGAACTGCATATCGCGCGCAATTTCAAGCCGTGGATGAGCAAAGGGCTTTATACCGGCACCTTGATGGTCGGTATCGACCAGGTCGTGTTCGGCGGCAGAGCCCCATGGACGCTTCATCATCAGCACGCTGACCATGAAACGCTGAAGAAAAAATCCGATGTCACCCCGATCACCTATCCAAAGCCCGACGGTGTGCTCACGTTTGATCGCCTCTCATCGGTATTTATTTCGAACACCAATCACGAGGAAGATCAGCCTGCGCACTTGACGTTGCTCAACGCCAATATTCCTGTGAATACCAATCTCGCGCTATATGACGGTCCCGAATCGCGCTATTGCCCGGCTGGCGTATATGAATTCGTTGATGCCCCCGACAACACCAAGAAACTGCAGATCAACGCCCAGAATTGCGTACACTGTAAAACTTGCGATATAAAGGATCCCACCCAGAACATTAAGTGGGTGGTTCCCGAAGGTGGCGGCGGGCCGAATTACCCGAACATGTAGTCGCAGCGGCTACCGCCTTGAGCGCGCAACCAATCCCAACGATCACAGATAAGGGAGATGTGTCATGAAACCCGTCTCGGAACTGTTCAACAATCGTGCAGGCAGCGGCGCAACACTCTGGAGCGTCAAGCCGGATGACACCGTATTTGAAGCGATCACAGTGCTCGCTGAAAAAGGTGTGGGCGCATTGATCGTCATGGAAAAAGGCAAGCTGGTCGGCATTGTCTCGGAGCGCGATTACACCCGCAAAATTGCCCTGCAGGGCAAGAATTCAAAAGAAGCAAAAGTCCGGGACATCATGACGGCCAACGTGCTGACGGTCAGCCCGAAAACACGGACGCGCGAGTGCATGGCGATCATGTCTGAAAAGAATTTTCGCCACCTGCCTGTGGTCGATGGCGATACCGTCGTCGGCATGTTGTCGATCCGGGACCTCATGAACGACATCATCGCCGAGCACGAAAACACCATCTCGCAACTTGAGAATTACATCAAGGGCTGATCCGGGTTGCCCAAGCGCATCATCCGTTGCCCGTGGTGCGAGAATTCTTCGCTCGGAAAACTCTATACCGACTACCACGACCTTGAATGGGGTGTGCCGGTTCACGATGACCGCGTGCTGTTCGAATTCCTGATTCTTGAAGGTGCGCAGGCGGGTCTTTCGTGGTCAACCATTCTCAATAAGCGTGAAAACTATCGCGCGGCGTTTGCCAATTTTGATCCGGCAAAAGTCGCCCGCTTTTCAGACGATAAATTGGCTGCCCTGCTGGTTGATCCCGGCATCGTCAGGAATCGTTTGAAAATTCAAAGTGCGGTCATCAATGCCAAGGCCTTTTTGGTTGTGCAAAAAGAATTCGGCAGCTTTGATGCCTATATCTGGGCTTTTGTCTGCGGCAAGCCAATACAAAATCACTGGTCGTCAATGAGCGACGTGCCAGCGAAAACAATCGAGTCCGATACCATGAGTGCTGACCTGAAAAAGCGCGGCTTCAAATTTATCGGCTCAACCATTTGCTACGCCTTCATGCAGGCCACAGGGATGGTAAATGATCATCTGCTCGATTGCTTTCGATACAAAGAAGTCAGTCGTTGAAAACTGCGTTTGATGTCATCGTCATCGGTGCGGGTGCGGCCGGCATGATGTGCGCGGCCGAAGCGGGCAAACGCGGCAAAACGGTGCTGCTGATTGACCACTATCACAAGCTCGGTGAGAAAATCCGTATCTCAGGCGGTGGTCGCTGCAACTTCACCAATATCCATACACGCCCCGAGAATTTCCTTTCGAACAATCCGCACTTCTGTCGCTCCGCCCTTGCGCGTTACACCCCGCAGGATTTCATCAAGCTGGTGGACAGCCACGGCATTGCCTGGCATCAAAAGACGCTTGGGCAATTATTTTGCGATGACAGCGCGGTGCTGATTATCAACATGCTTAAAACCGAATGCGATCGCGCCCATGTTGAGCTGCGCATGAGCTATGGCGTGAATGGTGTGTCGCGTGAAAGCAACGGTTTTCTTGTCTCGACGGCGCAAGGAAATTTCAAGTCTGCCGCACTCGTCATCGCGACCGGTGGCTTGGCAGTACCCAAGATTGGTGCGACCCCGTTCGGTTACAAAATCGCCGAGCAGTTTGGACTGAAGATCGTGCCGCCACGCGCGGCGTTGGTGCCATTGAGTTTCGACCCTGAAAGTCTGGCGCAATACGGTGATCTCTCCGGGCTATCGCTTAACGCTGAAGTCTCGTGCAACGACGGCGTCTTTCGTGAAGCGCTGTTGCTCACCCATCGCGGACTCTCCGGTCCGGCGATCCTGCAGATTTCCTCGTATTGGCAAAACGGATCATCCAAAGAACCGATTCACATTAATTTGCTGCCCGATGCTGCGACACTTGAATGGCTGACCGCCCAGCGCCACGCGAAAACACAATTCAGCAACCTGCTGGCTGAACGTTTTCCAAAACGATTTGCGCAGCAATGGTGCGAGGCGCATCAACTTATGAAACCGGCGATTCAGTTCAGCGATAAGGCGTTTGCGGCGGCGCTCAGTGGGCTTCAGGATTGGCAGGTAAAACCATCCGGCACGTTGGGCTACAACAAAGCCGAAGTTACCCTGGGCGGCGTCGATACGCATGCACTGTCGTCAAAAAGCATGGAAGCCAACGCGGTGCCGGGATTATTCTTCATCGGTGAAGTTGTCGATGTCACGGGCCACCTGGGCGGATTTAATTTTCAATGGGCGTGGGCTTCTGCCGTGGCTGCGGGGCAAGCGCTATGAGCAACAGCGCGGCGATCAAGCTGGTGCTTGATACCAATGTCGTCATCGACTGGCTGGTTTTTGATGACCCGTTCATGGACCCGTTGCGGCACGGCGTACGCGATGCGCGACTTGTGGTGCTCACACATCCGCCAGCGATTGATGAACTCGAACGCGTCCTTGCGTATCCTCAATTGAAACTTGATGTTGCCCGGCAACGCGAAATTTTCACGCGCTACAACGTGCAGACAGTGAGCGCAAAAATGCCTGAAGATTTTTCACCGAAGAATCTGATGCTGCCGGGCGGATTTCCACGCTGCCGTGATCGCGACGATGAACCCTTTCTTGCACTCGCCTATCACACGCGCGCCGACGTGCTGGTGTCGCGGGACAACGCAGTATTCGGGCTCAAAGCACGCGCGGCAAAATTTGGCGTGACGATACTGAACGTGCAACAGTTGATTGCGATGGTGGTGATGCAAAATACGTAGATCAAGCACTGGAGCGCCTGCTGGCGGCATTTTGCCCCAAAGTGCCCGCCAATGCTTGAGTTTTGCTTTCTTATCTATTGGTGTGGCAACTAAATATGCTGACATTGTCTTCCCCGCGAAGGCGGGGAGCCAGTGACTTTTCGATGCACGACACTGGATTCCCGCCTTCGCGGGAACGACGAAAATTAGTGAAAATTTCACTACATTTAATCGCCGGATCAATAAAACAGCTTGTTTGCTTCCGCATAGGGAACAGCATCATCGTGAAAGCGTTTGTACGTGCCGGTTTGCAGCAATTCTTCGGCAATCTTGCGCGTAAGCATCATTGCAGCGCGCATCGGACCTGACCCCTCGCTGACACGCCGCACACCAAGCGCTTGCAGTTCGTTGATCGGCGGACATCCGGGTACGGTGAGTATGTTGAGCGGCCCGTTGATTTCTTTGGCCAGCGTTTTGATGATTTCACGGTCTGCAGCCGCGGGCACAAACAGGCAATGGGCACCGGCTTCGCGGTAGCGATTGGCTCGTTCAATACTCACGCGCAAACGTTGCTGATCATCACCCAGCTTCAACCAAAAACTATCGGTGCGCGCATTCACCACAATCGGCACGCCGGATGCTTTTACGGCATCGCAGACCGCTCGAATTTTTTCCACCTGCTCCGATAGATCAATCAAACGCGGGCCATCATCGGTTCCATCCTCGATGTTGACACCCACAGCACCCATCGCAATAATTTCTTTTACCGTGGCAACGACCTCTTCCACCGTCTCACCCAAACCAGTGAGAATATCGGCTGTCACCGGCACTTTCACAGCCCTGACAATTTCGCGCGTGGCATTGAGAATAACGTCACGCGGAATGCGTTCGTTGTCGGGATAGCCGTGACTGAATGCAATGCCTGCGCTGCCGGTGCCGATGGCAACAATGCCTGCGTGTTCAAACACGCGCGCGCTGGCTGCATCCCACGCATTCGCGATCACTAAAATCTGTGGGCCCAGATGGCGCTGTTGAAACGCTTGTGCCTTCGCAATCTGGTCCGTCATGTCGCACGATCCGGGAGAGCATTCGGGTCGTTGTAACTTTTCACCGTCGTGCCGCGATAAAGAATTTGCGCGTTGCGCTCGGTGATTTTCTTGTGCAGCGCGACGAAAATCGGATCCATGTCGGTCAAAGGACGCGGCTCCGCCTCGAAGTGATGATGTTCATCCACACCGCGCACCAATGTGGCGCTGTCATCACCGGCTATCTGCGCGACTGTCGTCGGGATATAGCGTATCGCGAAACCGATCCGCCGATCATTTGAAGGGTTCGGCGGCGAGCCATGCACCAGGCGTACATGATGCAGCGACATTTCGCCGGGCTTCAACGTGATCGTCACCGCGTCTTTATCGTCCACATCAACAGCGATTTCCTGTCCGCGCGTGAGCAGATTGTTTTTTGCGAAGGTATCGCGATGCGGAATCTGGTCGCGGGTATGCGTGCCCGGAATGAAGCCCATCGCACCGTTGGAGGCGTTACTCGGCGTGAGCGCGATCCACGCGGTCACGACATCGGGCTTGTCGAGTCCCCAATAGGTGGAATCCTGATGCCAGGAAACGAAGGCCGGATTGTTGGCCTCTTTGATAAAGAAATTGGTGGTCCAGCACAGCAGGTTCTGGCCATACAGGTCTTCGATCGCATCGACGATATGCTGTTGCCGCACGAGGTCGCCGAGCCATGAGAACAGCAGGTGCGACTTGTGACGCAAATCGCCCTTGAGCGGCCCGCCAGTGCTGTGCTCGAACTCCTCAAGGCGTCTCCGGATATCGAGAGCGTCGGCTTCCAACATAACGGGAATGGGGAAGATGCAGCCGTCGCGCCAAAACCGGTCAATCTGCTGCTGGGAAAGAATTTTTGGCATAGAGGTCCCTTAAGCGCCACCGGTGATGATCTTCATCACCTCGGGTGGGTAGGTGTCGCCGGGCTTGCCCTGGTAAATGATTTCGCCGCGCTCCAATACGTAAAGGCTGTCGGCATGGTCGGGAATGTGGTGGACATTGGATTCGGCCATGAGCACGGCGTGACCGAGGCGACGGATCGATGCAATACCTTCGCTGATGCTCGGGATGATCGCGGGCGACAAGCCCTCGAACGGTTCATCGAGCAGCAGCAGTTGCGGGTCAAGGGTGAGCGCCCGCGCGATTGAGACCATTTTGCGCTCGCCGCCGGAGAGTTGGTTACCGCCGCGTTTTTCGTAAAGCCGTAGCTTCGGAAAAATTTCGTAGACCTGATCGATGCGCGATTTCGCGTCGCGCCCTCCAGGCCGTGTCCAGGTAGGCAGCTCGATGTTTTCGGCTACGGTGAGATCGCCGAACACCTGGCTTTCTTCAGGTGCATAGCCGATACCCAGTTGCGCGATGCGGTGGGTAGGCATCTCGACGAGCGCCTGATTCTGGAACTGCACCGTTCCTGAGATCGGCTTGAGAAATCCCATGATGGTACGAAACGTGGTGGTCTTGCCGGCACCATTGCGTCCAACCAGACAGACCAACTGGCCTGCCGCAACCTCGAGCGAAATACCGCGCAGGATGCGGCTGTTCTGGATGTCGACAGTGAGTTGCTTGATCGCCAGCATCATCGGTCGCCTCATTTACCTTTAGCCAACTTGCCAACCAACTTGCCCACGACCGCTGAAATGATTTCCGGGTCGTTGAAGAACGCCGCTGGTGGCCGGTCCGCAAGCACTTTGCCTGCTGTGAGTGCCACGATACGACTGGAATATTCAGCGACCAGATCCATATCGTGTTCGACGAGGATGATCGCTTTCACGCCAGCACGTTTGGCCGCATCAATCACGTTCCTCATGATGCCGTGCTTGTCGCCACTCGATACACCGCTGGTCGGCTCATCGAGCAGGATCACTTCAGGCGAGAGCGCAAACGCGCTGGCAATATCGAGAAGCTTTTTCTCCCCTTGCGACAACAGCCGTGATTCGTTATCGAGCTTGGCCTCCAGCCCGAAAATAGCCGCCACCTCGCGCACCCGGTCGTGCACGGCTTTGTCGTTCTTCGCCGACGCAAACAGCCGAAGACTGCGTCCCATCTGGGAAATCACCGCCACGGCAATGGATTCAGCCACTGTCATTGCCGGAAAAATATGTACCAACTGGAACGCGCGTGCCATCCCGCGCTGTGCGAGCCGCACCGGACCGATTCCCGCGATGTCTTCGCCCTTGAATCGCACCACCCCGGCGGTGGGCTTGAGGAGCCCTGTGAGTACGTTTACGAGCGTGGTCTTGCCAGCGCCGTTTGGCCCGACGATGGACACCAGTTCACCCTCGTTGATCGATAGCGTTACACCATCAAGCGCGACAAAATCGCCATACGATTTGCTGACACCTTGCGTTTCGATGAGAGCCGTCATGGGCGTCTCAGCTTTGCCCACAGCGTCTGGCCGAGGCCGACCAGCCCGCGCGGAAACACAACCACGATCACGACCAGTATCACACCGAGCCAAAAACGCCAATATTGCGTTACGCCCATGAGTTCGGACTTGAGAAAAATAAACGTGAACGCGCCAACAAGCGGGCCGAAGAAATTGGCGAAGCCGCCCAGCACGGTCATGAATACGAGCTCGCCAGAATGCGTCCAGTACGCGAGTTCCGGGTCAGCCTGCCCGGTGTTGATGGCTAAGATGACACCACCTATGGCGCAATAAAACGCCGAAATGAGAAACGCGATCAACCGGAACAAACGCACGCGGACACCGAGATACTCAGCCTTGCGTGGATTCTCTCGAATCGCCGCCAGATGCAGCCCAAACGGCGAGTGCACGACGCGCCACATGACGATGCCAAGTACCACAAAGAGCGCCAGACAGTAGTAGTAGAAGGGGCCAATCAGGAAAGCGGTTTTGTCGAGATCCGCGAAGCCGTTGCCGAGCAGCGACGGCCTCAGCACACGGATGCCGGTATCACCGCCGGTGATGTGATAAAACTTGAAGAGAAACGAATGGAACAGCATGCCGAAAGCAAGCGTGAGGATGCCGAAAAAAATGCGCACATAGCGCACCGACAGCAGCGCGACAGGCAGCGCCACCAGCACCCCTGCCAATCCGGAGAGCACGAGGATCAACTCAAAACTTTTCACCCCGAATTTGCTGGAAAGCACCGCCGCCGCATAAGCGCCCACTGCCACGAACAGCGCGTGACCGAACGACAACAGCCCCGTGTAGCCAAACAAAAGATTGAAGCCCAACAGCGCAATGGCGTACGCGAATGCGGGCAGCACCAGCGTGACGTAATAAGGTTGCGCCAATTGCGGTATCGCGATCAGCACCAGCACTGCTGCAATGATGGCAGCGATCTTCATTCGATGGGCTTTCCAAACAGACCGGCGGGACGGACGATGAGCACCACAATGACGACGAGATAAATCGCCAGCATCTCAAGCTCGGCGACCCATGTGATCGCCGCTGCGCGCATCAAACCCACAATCAAGGCACCAACAAGCGCACCACGCATACTGCCGAGGCCGCCGATAACGACCACCGCAAACGCCTCGACCACGAGTTCCACCGGCATGTCGAGGGAGGCCGCCGCCGTGGGCACGACCAGCGCGCCGCCGACCGTACCCAGTACCGTGCCGACGGTAAATACGCTGGTGTACATCCAGCGCACGTTCACGCCGAGCGCCTGGCTCATCTCGCGGTTCTCCGCAGTGGCGCGCAGGATACGGCCAAAGCGCGTGCGTTGCAGAAACGCGCCAATGCCGATTGCAATCGCGATGCTCGCGAGGATGACCAACACGTTGTATGTCGGCACCTGCACACTGCCCACGGAGAGCTTGCCATATTCCATGACGAGATTGCCAAGCTGCTGGGGATTGGCCCCCCAGAAGAATCGCAGCACGTCCTGGAACATCAGCACCAGGGCAAACGTGAGCAGGAGCTGGAACGCCTCATCGCGGTCATAGACCGTACGAAGCAGCAGTTCTATCACCGGGCCAACGACCAGGCCCAGCAGCAAGCCGGATGCGAGCAACACCGGCAGAAACAGCGCCGCCGGAACGCCCGCTGCGATTGCCCACGTCACGGCGCTGATACCGAAGTAAGCACCGAGCGCATAAAACGATCCGCAGGCGAGGTTCACGATTTTCTGAACGCCGAACACAAGCTGCAAGCCTGCGGCCACCAGAAAGAGAACGGCAGCGTGAAAAACGCCGCCGATCAGGATGTCGAAAAAAGCAGTCAACGGTGGACTTTACAGCTTGATCTGCGCGGTCTCGATCCACTTCCAGAAGTCCTGTCCGGGCGGCTTCTGCAACTGGGTGGAAGACATCACATCGACCGTGCCCAGCGTCGGGAAATCGTAATTATTTTTGTGCGTTGTGAGGCCCTGATAGAAGGTCTGCTCGGCGATGTGGTCCTTGCGCATCTGGCCAGGGCCGCCTAACGAATCCACCTTCACGCCTTCCATGGCGTTGATGATGTCCTCCTTGCCGGGCCAGGCGTTCTTCGCTTTTTGTGCAGCTTCCACCCCGGCCTTGTAGACCTGCATCGCGAAGTAGGCGCGATCCGCCTCCCAATGCGGATAGTCCTTGAATTTGTCGTAGTACTCCTTCACGAATTGCTTTTGCAATGGGCCTGCATCCTTGAGGTCAAAGTAAAGCGTGTTGTGACCAAAGATCATGCCTTCTGGTGTGAAGGATTTCTTGAGCTGGGTATGCTGGAAGCCCGCTGCCGGAAACACGAATTTGGTGCCACCTTCCATGAGGCCCGCACCGTGCGCCGTGCGCATGAAGATCGGCAAATCGGCAAACAGCAATGACGAGAAAATAAGATCCGGCTTCGCCGCCTTCAGTGCAGCCACATGTGAATTTAGATCCGTGGTGCCAACCTTGGGCCACTGGTCTGCGACCACCTTGTGCTCAACGCCGAATTTCTTCAGCAGCGCCTGAAATGCCGCGAAGTTATTGCGGCCATAAGAATAGTCGGGATTAATGCCGGCAATAGTCGCAAACTTGCCCTTCCAGTATTTGATCGCCAACAATGAGGCCATGACCGCTTCGCATTCGTTGTCGGTGCTGCGGAAAACATAACGCGGATTCGGCATGGTTTCTTTCACGCCGTCCTGCGTGGTGCCATCCCAGAAAATGGTGAGCGCCTTCATCTCCTCGGCAACCGCACCCATCGCAAGACTCACCCCTGACGAGACGATGCCCTGCACGCAATCGACCTTGTCCTGCAACACCAGTTTGCGCAATCGCTCGATGGAATCTTTCGGGTTGGTTTCTTCCTCGATGATGAGCTCGACCTTGCGCCCGGCGATGCCGCCCGTCGCATTGATGCGCTCCACTGCGAATAGGGTTCCACGCAGACCACATTCACCGATGGTGCCGGCGATTCCTGCCTTGGGGGCGATGATGCCGATCCGCAAAGGCGTGTTTTGCGCCAATGCCGGAAAGCTCATGTATGGCGATGCCGCGGCAACAACACCTGTCCCGCCGATGGCCTGCAACAGTTTTCTACGCTTGCTGTTCATGGTAGTTCTCCTCCGTTGTGACGTTATGGATGTTATTGCCGTTGTGGCTGTTTTGGGTGTTGCACTGCAAAATCAAATATCGGTCGTATTGCGAGTGAATTTCTCAATCACATCGAGCAGCTTATCACTCGCCTTCGCTGCCCGTTCTTCGTCGCCGGCCGCGATGGCGCGCGCGATATTTGCGTGCAGCTTTGCCGTGAGCGGCAAATCCGCCGCCTGTTTATAGTGTATGTACCAGAAACGGCGCGACAGCGAATGCATCAGGCCCATCGCGAGCGCGGCGAATTCATTGTGCGAGGCGGCACTGCAAAGTGAATTGAATTCGCGATCAGTACGCAAGAACGCGACGTCGTCATTCACTTTGGCTGATTCCTCGAATCTGTCAGCCAATTTTTTTAGCCCGGCGCGCTCTTCATCGGTGGCGCGGCGCGCGGCACTGCGCGCAATAAGACGCTCAATTTCCCGCCGCACTTCGAGCAACCGCAGTTGTTTCTTCAGGTTGATCTCGGACACGATGATGCCGCGCCGTGGAAAAATCGACACGAGGCTTTCGCGCGCAAGCCGCTGCAACGCCTCCCTGATGGGCGTGCGACCGATACCGAGCAATTGCGAAAGCTCGACTTCTGAGATGGCAGCACCCGGCAGGAGTTTGAGCGTGATGATCATCTCTTCAATATCCGCATAGGCTCTGTCGGTCAGGCTCAGCGCTACTGATGCTTTCGTTTTTCGACCAATCCGAGGAATTTTTCGTACTCCTTCTCATCAACGCCGTAGCTATGATCATCGTCCGGAAACGTGCCCGACTTAACTTCTGCAATATATTGCTTGATGCCAATCTGCGCGGCCTCGGTAAGATTGGCGTAGCGCTTGGTGAATTTAGGCTTGAAGTCGGTGAACATGCCGAGCAGATCATGGCCGAGCAGTATTTGTCCGTCGGTACCCACACCCGCACCGATGCCGATGGTGGGAATCTCAAGCTGCCTCGAAATCACGGCGGCGATCTTGGCAGGTACGGCTTCAAATTCAAGCATGAAGCAGCCAGCGTCTTGAATCGCGAAGGCGTCCTCTAATATTTTCATCGCGCTGTCAGCCGTCTTTCCCTGAATCTTGAAGCCGCCAAACATGGCCACCGTGTGCGGCGTCATGCCGATATGCGACGCCGTGGGGATGCCCGCATCGACCATCGCCTTGAGAATATGGGCCTGACTCCTGCCGCCCTGCGGCTTCACTGCATCACTGCCGCCATCCTGCATAAAACGCGTGGCATTGGTGAGCGCGCGGTCAATCGTGTTGTAGCTTTGGTAGGGCATGCAGCCCAGCACGAAGGTATTGGGCGCACCACGACGGATGGCCTGCGTATGCATCACCATCATGTCCATCGTGGCCGGAATGGTGTTGGTGTGGCCGTGCGCAATCATCGACAGACTATCGCCAGCGACAGCCACATCCACGCCCGCCATTTCGGCCCATCTTGCCGAGGTGTAATCAGGCACCGACATATAAACCAACTTCTCCCCGCTCACCTTGGAGCCAAGGATATCGAGGAGCGTGCGCTTTTTTCGTTGAACCGGTTGGGGCTGTGACATGCACTTTCCTTGACATGCGGTGTGATCTACAACTAATATATCACCAATATCCAAGCAAATTCAAGAGGCACCTGCATGATGACCGAACGCCAACGCAAGTTTCGCGAAAACTATGTCGCTGGCATCAGTTCGTGGTATCAGGGCCTGGTGCATATCGGGGTGATGTACGCAGCCGGCATCGGCGGCATCTGGTGGTGTCTGAGCCGCATGCAGGACGCGCGCTGGGAGTGGCTGCTGGTGATTCCGGTGGCGCTCGCGGGCAATTTCGTCGAGTGGGGCATGCATAAATACATCATGCACCGGTTGCGCGATGTGTTCGCACTGCGCTCAATATACGATCGTCATACCCGCCAGCATCACCAATACTTTACTGATAACGACGTCACCATCAGCACCATCAAAGAATTCCGGATCGTGTTTTTTCCCTGGCGCGTGCTCGCTGTTCTCGCCGTTGCGGGCGGTCTCATCTCACTGGTGATGGCGACCCTCATCAACGCCAATGCAGGGTACGTCACTTTCGTAACCATGATCGGCCACTACATGGTGTATGAGACGTTTCACTATTGCTGCCACGTTCAGGACAATTGGTTCGTGCGCAACGCGCCCTTCATCAACACCATTCGCCGCCACCATACCGCGCACCACAATATGGGGATCATGATGCACGTGAACATGAATCTCACGTTTCCAGTCGCCGACTGGATCATGGGCACGAGCGACCTCAGACGCGGGCTGTTCGGGCACCTCTTCAACGGCTTTGAAGAGAAATATATCAAGGAAGAATTGAAGCCGATGATCGCGCGTTTCCGTACATCCGAAACGCAGGACGCGCGCTGCACGCTGGATGGACCGGTGCTAACCGAGGACGAGGCTCGGTCGCTATCGAGTGCGGGCAGTCACGGCTGACGTGAGCCCGATTTCATTTGCGCTGTTTTCCCAAGGGCACGCAGCGATGAGCACGCATGATCACCCACGCCTCACGGGTGAATTGTGTCGTCGGTAGCACCATCCACGCACCATGCCGGGTTTCGAGCAGCCAGCATTGACCACGTTCGACAACGCGACGGAAATGATCCCATGGAAACAAAAACCGTGCTGCACCGGACTCACCGCCGACACCCTCATCACTGAGCACCAGCCACGCATTCTGCGCGTGTTGAACAGCGAATTTGTCGAGTGCCTCTTTGGCCGTCCACACCATCAAAATCAGCGAAAGCAGAGCGGCCGCCGCAGCGACGTAGAGCAAGACGCAAAGAAACGAATCGCATTGCTTCCACCAAACGTAGATCACCGGCGCGAGCACCATTACCGCAATGCGCAACCCGCGCAGGCCAAATTTCTCAGCCATCACCAGCGCCACTGCGCGCCAGGAGAAATAACGCGGCAGCAGAAGCGGAACGCGCGTTTGCAGGGTTGAGGTATCGTCCATCATCCTAGTGTAGAGCCTGATTCAATCGACTTCGGCATGTAGATCGCCATTGGGCGCGGCTATACAAGACTTTTACCCCTGAAATACCCGCCAATGCTAGTTTCTACGAATTTTTGGCAGCACTTTCCCGCTGCCGGCGCGCCTCAAACAGGCACACACCCGATGCCACCGATACGTTCAGGCTCTCTACCGCGCCGAACATCGGGATGCTGACAATCTGGTCACAATTCTCTCGCGTGAGGCGACGCAGGCCTTCGCCTTCGGCACCGAGCACCCACGCGAGCGGCCCACCAAGCTTCGCCGCAAACAGTGAAGAATCGCCGTCCTCATCCGCACCGACGATCCAGATTTCACGGTCTTTCAATTCGCGCAGCGTGCGGGCGAGATTGGTAACGGTGATGTAGGGAATCGATTCAGCCGCACCGGAGGCCACTTTCATGGCCACTGCCGTCAGCCCGACGCTTCGATCCTTGGGCGCGATCACCGCGTGCGCACCCGCAGCGTCGGCCACGCGCAGACAGGCCCCCAGGTTATGCGGATCGGTGACGCCATCGAGCAACAGCAATAGCGGTGGTACTGTCAATAAATCAAGAACGTCATCAACAAATTGCGGCAGCACTGCAGCCTCAACGTTCGCGACCACGCCCTGATGACGCGCGTTGCCGGTCATGCCATCGAGGCGCTTGCCATCGACCAGCATGACGCGCAGGTCCTTGGCCTTGGCATTTTCGATCAGCGCCTGCATACGCTTGTCGTCGCGCTTGGCATCGACAAATATTTCGCGCACACTTTCGGCGCGGGTGCGCATGCGTGCGCCGACGGCGTGAAAGCCAAAAATAATTTGCGGTTTCATTTCTTCTTTTTAGCGGCAGTCGCGGCGGGTTTTTTTGCCTTGGGTGCGGGCGATGGCGGCGGCGCGACTTTTGGCTTGGCCACAGACTTGCCTTTGGGCGCAGCAGTACCGAAACCGGCCATCGGTGTGGTCGGCGGATTGGCACTGCTCACCGTGATAACCGTTTTGTCAGCTTTGGCTTCGCGCGACTGGCGGGTTTCACGCGGCGGCGGCGATAAGACTTGCGCCGGCGCAGAAGGTGCTTTTACGCCCTTCTCGATTGCAGCCTTGGCGACTTTCTTCTTTCCCGCGTTCCACGGGGTGAATTTGCCATCGTCCGTTTTTTCGTCGGACACGGCAGATCTTTTCAAAAGCTCGCCCGCAAGCGAAAAGTCGATCTTGCTGGTTTCAATATCCACACGCGCCACTTTGATGTTGACGCGGTCCGACAACTGAAATTTCTTCTTGGTGCGCTCACCGATGATGGCGTGCTTGGCTTGATCGAAGTGGAAATAATCCTGGCCAAATTCGGAGATATGCACCAGGCCCTCGACGTACACCTCGTCGAGCGTGACAAATATGCCAAACCCGGTAACCCCCGTAATCGTACCGGTGAAAGTTTCGCCGAGGCGGTCCTTCATGTAGTAACACTTGAGCCATGCGGTCACATCGCGTGTGGCTTCATCTGCGCGGCGCTCGGTGGCTGAGCACTGCATACCGAGTTGGTCCCATGGCACTTTCGGGTCATAGGTCGTGCTGTGCAATATCGCCTTGATCGCGCGATGTGTCAGCAAATCCGGATAGCGGCGTATCGGCGAGGTGAAATGGGTATACGCGTCGTAACTCAGGCCAAAGTGGCCGATATTATCGGGGCTATACACCGCCTGTTTCATCGAGCGCAGCAGCACCGTTTGCAGCAGCGGCGCATCGGGGCGATCCTTGATTTTCTTCAATAGCTCGGCGTAATCGCGCGGACTCGGCGTCTTGCCACCCGGCAGCGTCAGCGCGAAATCTTTCAACATGCTGCGCAAGCCGTCGAGTTTTTCTTCGCTCGGCCCGGCATGAATGCGATATAGCGCCGTATGCTCGTTTTCGATCAGGAAGTTGGCCGTGCTCACGTTGGCTGCAAGCATGCATTCTTCGATCAGGCGGTGCGCGTCGTTGCGTGTGGACGGTACGATGTTTTCAATCTTGCCGCCATCGGTGAACAGCATCACCGTCTCTGCGGTATCGAAATCGATGGCACCGCGTTTATTGCGCGCAGCCAGCAAAACCTGAAACACTTCGTCCAGGTGATGCATGTGTGTCCACAAGTTCTTGGCTATGCCGTGATCAGGCTCATTCACGTATAAAAGCTTGGCCACGTTGGTATAGGTCAGTCGCGCAGCGGAATGGAATACCGCTTCCATGAATTCGTAGCGCTTGATTTCCCCGGTCGCTGAAATCGACATTTCGCAAACCAAAGCCAACCGGTCAACGTTGGGCTTCAGCGAACACATCTCGTTTGACAACGCCTCAGGCAGCATCGGGATCACGCGCCGTGGGAAATAAACCGAATTGCCGCGCAAGCGCGCTTCACGATCCAGTGCGTCGCCGGTTTTCACGTAGTGTGAAACGTCTGCAATCGCGACCAGCAGGCGAAAGCCCTTGCCTTGCCGCTCGCAATAAACCGCGTCGTCGAAATCACGCGCGGTTTCGCCATCGATGGTGACAAACGGCAGGTCGCGCAAATCGGCGCGGCCTTTCATATCGGCAGTGGTTACTTTTTTCGGCACCTTTTTTTCCAGCGCTTCCACATCATCCGGCCAGATGTACGGCAAATCGTGTTTGCGCAGCGCGATCTCGATTTCCATACCCGGGTCAGCGTAGTTGCCCAGCACCTCGGTCACGCGCGCGACCGGCTCGGAATTCTTGGCAGGCTGTGCGACCAGCTCGACCATCACTACCTGCCCGCTTTTAGCACCCCCATCGAAGCCGGGCTCAACGAGGATGTCCTGGCTGATGCGCTTATTCTCGGCCACCACAAACAGCACGCCGCGCTCGGAAAACAAGCGACCGACCAGTTTGGTGTTCTTCCGCTCAAGCACCTCAACGATGGAGCCCTCGCGGCGTCCACGGCGATCCACACCCACTTCGCGAACCATGGCGCGGTCACCGTCGAGCACCTTGTGCATTTGCTTTGGTCCCAGGAAAAGGTCGTCGGAACCGTTGTCAGGCACTAGAAAGCCAAAACCATCAGGATGTCCTTGTACCCGGCCGGGAATCAGATCGAGCTTTTCAACGAGGCAGATATCGCCTTGGCGATTGCGCATCACCTGCGCCTCACGCTCCATGGCCGCGAGGCGGCGCGTGAAGCCCTCCATTTCGCCGTCTCCGATGTCGAGCATCGTGGCGAGTTGCGGCATGTTCATCGGTACGCCCGTCTTGGCGAGCACTTCGAGAATCAATTCACGACTGGGGAGCGGATTTTCGTACTTGGCCTGCTCGCGGGCCTTGTGGGGATCGGCAGCGCGAGGCGACTGGTGCGATTTATTGTTTTTCTTGGTCAAAATGGCTTCCAGAATTTTTGTAGAAATGAATGAGGCTTTAATAAGTGGACAGAAACAGCGCTATTGGCTATTATTCGCCCTCATTTTACGCGAAGCGCTGCTTTCAGAACACGTTATTGCAAGCGCCGAGCAACCTGTTAGCCCGGATGGCGGAATTGGTAGACGCACTAGGTTCAGGTCCTAGCGCCGGCAACGGTGTGGAGGTTCGAGTCCTCTTTCGGGCACCAAGTTAAAAAACCGCTTCGGCGGTTTTTTTTCGTCCCCCGAAAAGCAATGCCCTGCGGCATTGCGGGAGGACTCGAAAGGCATCCGATGCAGCGGATGCCGGGGTCGCGCTTGCGTGACCGAGTCCAGCGTACACGCGAGCGCAGCGAGCCATACAGTTTCTTAGAGCACTAGCATGGGTGCAGGTTTTAGGGCCTATTACGGCTGGGATGCCCGCCGGATGGCGTTCTGCGTGGTTGTGTACTGGGAAAGTTCTTTGTGAGAAATTATCCTTGGTCTCCCGCCGTTTGCTGTTGCATGGGCACGCACAAATTCACCCCGTCTTCCCCAGCAACCATTGCCGCACAAAAATGGCATCGGCCGAAGCCTCTTTGCGCAGGTGGATAAACACCGGATGCGGCGATTTGATCGCCGGGCCGGGAATGGCGATCAGGCTGCCGGCGCGCACGCCGTCGAGACAGTACTCATCGAGCAGCATCGCGAACCCCGCACCCAGCACGCACGCGTTCGCGGTCAGGTGAACCAGATTGAAGGAAATGCCCGGCAACGTCGCGGGTGCGGCCACACCCGCCACCTGAAACCATTCGGCAAAACCCGGGTAGCGCCGCCGCTGATTGAGCAGGCTGGTATGAATCAGCGGCTGCGAAAGCACGCGCGCTGGCGTTGGCTTCGGGCAGCGCGCCAATGTTGCCGGCGCGGCATAGACCCTGAATTTTCCGATCAGCAACAGATCGTGCCGGTAGCCAGCCATATTTTGCGTTTCATGAATCACCAAATCGGAACTGACTTTGGCCTCGAAGCCATCGGGTACCGCCACCAATGAAACTTCGATATCCGGCCTCGCGTTTTGCAGCGCCACCAGACGCGGCATCAGCCACATGGTGGCGATGGTGAACTGGGCGCGGATCAGTACCACCGAGCGCTGGCGATTGGCCCGCGCGGTGCGTGTAGTCTCGGTCAACAGGTCGAATACTTCGTGGATGCGCAACGCGTAATCACGGCCGATTGCCGTCAGGGTGACACCGTTGGCGCCGCGGTTGAAGAGCTTCAGCTTGAGCCACTGTTCGAGCTGCTTGATCTGGTGGCTCACGGCGGCCGGCGTGACGTGCAGTTCATCGGCGGCGCGGACAAAGCTCAACTGTCGTGACGCAGACTCGAACGCGCGCAACGCGCCCAGCGGTGGAATTTCTTTGATCATAAGGCTTAGTTTAACTTGGTCTAAGCGCTGAAATTTTTCGTTTGCGGACGATAGCTGTCTGAAGTGAAATAGCGGCCAGCCTCAATAAAAATAACCGGGATGGCGCAAACCCAATCAGACAAAGGAGAGTGATGAAAAGTATCCGCTGTGAAGTCGCCACGAACCAGCCACTACGCTTATGGTGATCAAAAAATATCCGTTCGTATCGCTGCCGCATGCGCTCCTCATTCTGCGTGTGTCGGTGGCGATATTTTTCATGGCGCACGCGGCGGTGCGAATCGCCAACGGCAGCATCCCGCAATTCGCAGGCTTTCTCGGCAACAAAGGGATTCCGTTCAGTCTCGCTGTGGTATGGCTGATCACGGTGTACGAACTCGCCGCCGGCACGATGATGGCGCTGGGTTGTTACACGCGTTGCATGACGGCCGGATTTATCGTCATCGCCGCAGGCGGGATCGTGCTGATTCATGCGCAGTTGGGCTGGTTCGTCGGCGAGCACGGCGTGGGCGGCATGGAGTACAGCCTGTGCCTGATCGTCGCACTGCTAGTGATCGCCGCCGCCGACAGGGAGGCGTCGCGTTGATACATGCCGAAAAATATAGACGATGTCAAAATGAAAAAATGAAAAAATGAAAAAAGTATTCACTCCAGCCCCACCACCTGCGCCGCGCCCTTCCTCTCACGCAACCCCGCGTACCAACGCTCCCCATGTGGTCCTCTGGTGAAGATAGCGCGCAACCACAGCAGCAGGTTCACAAGTCTTTCGGCACTCTCGGCATAAATCCGCCACCAGTCAACAGGCCGTACGCCATCCACAGCATGATCAGGCCGTAAAAAATACGCGGCGCCCACTCTGCAAGTTGCTGGTAGAAGCCATTGATGGCTTCTGTCTCCATGCCGGTATGACGCATCAGCATTTCCGGCAGCGTGCCGCTGGCTTCCCCGGTGGTGACGAATTCAACCAAACGCTGGCCGTTGGTTTCGCAGTTGATGTACGCCAAACCGGTGATCGCGCCAGCAAGTGCCGCACCCTTTTCTATGCGCGGCGCGATTTGCGAAAACGCTTGCTTGATCACTCCGACCTCGACGGTATCGAGCGCCGCAGGCAAGGCGTCGAGCATCGACATACCTGCCTCAAGCATCAGCGCCAGGCTTTCAAAAAAATCCCGCGCATTGCGGCGAACTGTTAATGGCCCTAGCAAAGGTACGCGCAGCAGAAGCGTCTCCAGCGGCGAGTTTTGCGCTTGGTTGAGCAGGTATCGCCACAGCATGCTCCCGCCGAAAAACAGCAATACCAGGACGATGATGGGCTTGAGTATTTGCAACACGTATCCGCCGGCACTGATTGATCCACCAATCAACGCAGGCAGTGGCTGGATAAACAGCGCCATCAACAGAACCAACGCCGGCATCATCATGCGCGACTTCATCATCGCCAGTTGCATCGAGCGCTGGGTATAGAAATCGGCCAGGCGGCGATACATTACAGCCGGACTACCTGCGCTCAAGGCGGCGTGAATCAAACGCGCCTCGAGTCTGGTGAAAAGCCCGCTGCGTTCTCCCGCCTTGGCCGGATCGATTCCGCGCGCAGTGAGTTTTTTCATCTCGACCAGCCGCGATT
>JAYURJ010000198.1:0-9773 GCA_043756275.1 Betaproteobacteria bacterium
GCTGTACCTTAAATTGTGCCGCGCAATTGGGGCAGATTGTAAGCAATATAGCGCGAAAGTATAGCGCAGTGATTCAGCAACTCACGCGACCAAACGCCGTCCTGCAATACACGACCAGCCTTCTTCGCTTTTCCATACGCTCAAATTGAACCATTGCCGATATATGCCGATAATCTCGTCGGCTTGGGGATCGAGAATTCCCGCCAACACAAGGTTGCCGCCGGGTTTGGTGTGCGCCGCGAGCAATGGGGCTAATACGCGCAGCGGATTGGCAAGAATATTGGCGACCAAAATGTCGGCCACGATGTGAAGCGCCGATTCGACATCCGCAAATTGAACGACGACATTATTTTGCGCCGCGTTGTGCCGGGCCGCTTCGACCGCCACCGGGTCAATGTCAACGCCTGACGCCGCAGCCGCGCCGAGCTTCATTGCAGCGATTGCAAGGATGCCGGAGCCTGTACCGTAATCCAGAACAGTGGGGCAGTTGTGCGCTTGCAAATTGGCCTCAAGCCACTGCAGGCACAGTCGCGTTGTCGGGTGACTGCCGGTGCCAAAAGCGGCACCGGGGTCGAGCGAAATATTGATTGCATCTTGCTGCGGTGCGCGATGCCAAGTTGGCACAATCCAGACGCGGTCTGAAATCTTGATGGGCTGAAACTGCTCGCGATTTCTTTGCACCCAATCCTCATCTTCCAGCATCGCAAGCTGATATTGCGGCGGCAAGATATCGAGGGCCTTTACGATTTCACTGAAGATTGCCGGGACATTTACATCCGGGCCGAACAAAGTCGTCAATCGGCATTCATTCCAGAGGCCGGTATCGGCACCCGGTTCGCCGAAGATCGGCTTCTCGTCGCTCGTCCCTTCGCACGCATCCTCGACATTCACTGAAATTGCCCCAAATTCCAGCAAGGCATCGCCGAATGCGTCGGAATGTTCACGAGCAAGCTGAAAAGAGAGCGATTGCCAGGGCATTTAGACTGTCAATGCGCGCGCTTGGTCGGTCACGCCGCTAATCTGCATCGCCCGCAATTTTCTTCAACTTTGCCATGCGCGCTTCAAGAAAATGAATGGACGTTCCGCCCTGAATGAAAGCCGCGTCATTGAACAGCTCTTGATGCAGCGGCAAATTCGTCTGAATTCCCTCGACCACCATTTCCGATAAAGCGGTGCGCATGCGCGCGAACGCCTGCTCACGAGTATCGCCATGCGCAATCAGCTTTGCGATCAGTGAGTCGTAATAGGGCGGGACAAAATAGTCCGCGTACACATGCGAATCCATGCGAATGCCCGGACCCCCGGGGACATGGAAGCGGGTAATTCTGCCGGGTGATGGCACAAACGAAACCGGGTTTTCTGCATTGATACGACACTCAATCGCGTGTCCCCGCAACTCGATGTCTTTTTGCCGGTAGCGCAATTTGTAGCCGGCGGCGATTCGAATTTGCTCTTGAACGATATCGACACCCGTGATCATTTCTGTCACCGGATGTTCGACCTGCACGCGAGTATTCATTTCTATGAAAAAGAACTCGTCGTTTTCGTAGAGAAACTCGAAAGTGCCGGCACCTCGATAGCCCATTTTGATACAGGCCTCCGCACAGCGCTCACCGATTCTGTCGCGCAAACGGGCCTTCAGTTCTGGCGCGGGTGCTTCTTCGATGATTTTCTGATGACGGCGCTGCATTGAGCAATCGCGTTCCCACAGAAAGATCGCGTTCTTGTGTTCATCGGCCAGCACCTGAATTTCGATATGACGCGGGTTTTCGAGGAATTTCTCAAGATAGACCATCGGATTACCAAACGCGGTTTGCGCCTCAGCCTTGGTCATCTGTACCGCGTTCACCAGTGCGGCCTCGGTATGCACAACGCGCATGCCACGACCGCCACCACCACCGGCGGCCTTAATGATGACGGGATAACCGACCGCCGCGGCGATCTTGCGAACTTCTTTAGGGTCGTCCGGCAACGCGCCTTCTGAGCCTGGCACACAGGGCACACCAACTTTTCGCATGGCCGCTTTTGCGGCGACCTTGTCGCCCATGGTGCGAATATTCTCCGGCTTGGGGCCGATGAAGACGAATCCGGAATTTTCCACCCGGTCGGCAAAGTCTGCGTTTTCAGAAAGAAAACCATAGCCAGGATGGATTGCCTGCGCATCCGTGACTTCGGCCGCGCTGATGATGGCCGGAATGTTGAGGTAACTATCTTTTGATGGTGCCGCGCCGATGCACACCGACTCATCAGCGAGCATCACATATTTTGCATCTGCATCGGCTTCGGAGTGAACGCACACTGTTTTGATACCCAGCTCGCGACATGCACGTTGAATGCGCAATGCAATTTCGCCGCGATTGGCGATCAATACCTTTTCAAACATCCCCCCGGTTCTGGGGCTTGAGCCAAAGACTGCCATGTGTGTCGCCTAGCTACTCGATGATGAAGAGGGGTTGGCCGTATTCAACCGGCTGACCATTCTCCACCAGGATAGCTTTCACCACGCCTGCCGCATCCGATTCAATTTCATTTAACAATTTCATCGCCTCGATAATGCATAACGTCTGTCCCTTGCTTACCGTTTGCCCGACTTCAACAAATGAAGGCGTGCCCGGAGACGGACAGCGATAAAAGGTTCCGACCATGGGCGATTTCAACGTGTGACCGGCTGGCTCAATGGGGCCGGGTGTCGCCGCCGGGCCCGCGCCCGACAGCTCTGTCGGCAGCACAAAAGACTGTGCGGACATGGGTGAGGGCGCGTAATTTGCCTGTGCACCATGGCGACTGATGCGCACTTTTTCCTCGCCCTCGGTAATTTCCAGCTCGGCGATCCCCGATTGTTGTACCAGGTCGATCAATGTTTTGATTTTTCTCAGGTCCATCGATAGTTCCTCTCGTGCCTAGCTGCTGCAATCGATTATTTTTATGCTGACCGTTGCCAGGCGGGATAGCTGCAAAAACGCCGCTAGTTGGGGTTGTTGCTGGTGTTTCGCGCGCGCCGCATGGCCGCGTCGAGGGCAAATTCGTAGCCATCTGCACCAAGCCCCGTCACCACCCCGACAGCGATGTCGGACAAGAAAGAGTGCTTGCGAAACTCCTCGCGTGCATGGACGTTTGACAGGTGTACCTCGATAAACGGGATGGCAACCGCGCTCAGCGCATCGCGCAGGGCAATGCTGGTGTGCGTGTAGGCACCAGGATTAATTACAATAAATGCGACCCCGGCAGATTTTGCCGCATGGATGCGGTCAATCAATGCGCCTTCGCTGTTACTCTGGAAACATTCCAGCACGGCATTAGCATTTGTCGCTTGTGCTTGCAATCGTGAATTGATCTCGGCCAACGTAGTCGTGCCATAGACGGCGGGCTCCCGCGTGCCAAGCAAATTCAGATTCGGTCCGTGCAAAAGCAATATCTTCAACATAACGATCATTTTGCCTTAAATTGCCAGAAATTGTTAAGCTTATCGCTGAAGATGAAGCATAAATCACGTTGGTTTTTCGTCACAAGTGTTGTTTTTTTGGCGGACATTGGCAGCTAAGCAATCGAAAGAATTCTGGCTGGCAACATATGATATTCGCATCCGCCAAATTAGCACTGATAATATCATTTGATGGAGGTTAACGAATTTAGGGTTTACTTGGCGCATTTTGGAAGATGATACGATCTAATTCAGCCTCAGATATGGCGCCAAGTTTGGTGTAAATTACCTCACCCCCCGGACTAAACACCACCGTGTGTGGCAACAGCCCCAAACGATTGCCAAGGCGCTTTGAAAGCTGTAGCGCCCCGGCTTCATCAATCAGCAACGGATAGTTGATCTCAGTGTTTTGTGCGAAATTGGCAACATTTATCGCTGAATCAGCGGCGATACCTACAATTTGCAAGCCGCGTTCGCCGTATTTTGCCTGCAATTTTGCCAGAATTGGTATCTCTTCCTTGCAAGGCCCACACCATGTTGCCCAAAAATTCAACACCAGCAGCTTGCGATCCCATTGGCCCAAGGTCTGGCTTTTGCCTTGCAGGTCCGGCAATTTTGCGGTGTAGACGGCACCGACACTGGCGGCGATTTCATTTGGTTGTGCGCTCGATTTCTCAGACGACTGTGCAGGAGTAGGATTTTCACGGCCCAGCCAAAGGGCTACAGCCGCGAGTGCAATAAATATGCAAATGGCAATGGCAAATAAGCGCTTGGGCACGAGCCGATATTCCTGTTCTGCCTAATCAGTGATTGCGATTGCTGTTTTTAAGTAGCGAGTCGGTCACTGATGACGTTCCGCTGACGGCGTTTGATTGCAGCGGTGCAGGAAGAACACCTGAATTTGCCAATCCGTCAGGCAAGATTACGTTTGAATCAGCGTGCCGAAGAACGAGGGTTTGATGCTGTGGCGGGTAGCAGACGCCGACATCAGCACATCCTTGAGATGTCACTTTGAGGCGCAATGGCTGGCCATTGGCTAATGCAACGCGCGGATTTAATTGTGTAACCGGCAGTAGTATGCGCACACTATCCCGGTAAGTTTCCACCCGCCCGAAGGTTGGATCCTCTTTCATGATTCCTTTGGAGAGCGACGCTTTGTTAAGTTTGGCGGCGTTCGCAGGTTCAATGGCAAATTTGAATTTGGAACGATACATATAGTAGCCATCCGCGATTTTGAATTGCAAATCCACGGTTTTGGAATCTTTGTAGCGTGCCGATAATTGAAATGCGCGCTCTGGTTCAAGCAATTCCGAATCAGGCGTTGCCACCAATGGCAAAGTTGACGCCGCGAAAACGGACAGGTCGGCCTGAAGCCCAAGGGCCGCAAGGAGGATTACCGTAAACAATGCGCCGCGTGAACGTAACGGCATCACCTGCTTTTTAGCTGAGGTCACAACGATTCCAATCGAAATTTGATGTGGCATGGCAAAAGCGCGAAAGAGCACTGCGTGCTTGCCGTGTCGCCAGCCACCTTTACAGCACGATATTGGTCAGGTACTGTATTAATGTCGGCAACCGCCCCAATATGAACTGACACTGGTGAACAGCGCAAAGTTGCCGAATTTTTGATTGAGAAGGACGAAACGTAATGCGATTCTTGATGCTTGGTATTGTAATGGGATTCCCGCTGCTGGAAGGCGCGGTGCTATATCGCCTCGGCCAAGGGCACGGCGGATGGGTCGTTGCGTGGTTGTTGTTCGCAGCCATCGCGGGCATTGTGCTGATCAAGCAGGCGCGGTTTTCCCTGATCACGCGGCTGGCAAGTGAATTGTCGCGCGGCCAATTTTCACTGTCCGCAATCATCGATAGTTTTCGCGCTGTCGTTGCGGGTTTGCTGCTGATTTTCCCCGGCATCATTTCTGACATCATGGCGCTATTGCTATTATTGCTGCCGATCCGTGAGCCGGCTTATCAATACTCATCTGCACGCACCGACCGGTCTAGGGCACCAAACCGGGATGCTGACCGCAGTGGCGTTATCGAAGGTGAGTTTCGCCGAGAGCGCTAATGATCGTCGGGTAGCGCAGTTCCAAATTCAGTTCGCGCTTGACCCGCGCATTGCCAATGCGCCTCGATTCGCGCATAAAACTAAGCAGCATCGGCGAGATCCGTTGTTCCGCTTCCGCGCGACTAATGCGAGGCGGGCGCTCCAAATCAAACGCGTCCGCCACCTGATCAAAATAGTCGCCCATTCGCAACTGACTGTCATCGACCACATTAAAAACCCGATACATTTTTGGCCAGCGCTGACGCATCGCCTTGATCACCGCTGTCGCGAGATCTTCGGCGTGAATGTGGTTCGTGAAGACATCTTCATCGGCCATTAGCACCGGCGTTTGCCGCCGCAGCCTCTCCAGCGGCAGTCGGTCTTGGGCATAAATACCGGGGGCACGCAAGACAGTAACGGCCACGCCATGCAGCCGACCCCACTTCCGCAATCGATGCTCGGCATCTACGCGTCTTTTTGCCCTCGCAGAGTCAGGCATCGTCGCGCGGGTTTCATCAATCCAGCCACCATGGCAGTTTCCGTAAACGCCGGTCGTACTGATGTAGACAATTCGTCGTGGTAGCATCCCCGGTCGTGATGGAGGCGCTCGATCAGCATTGCGATGAGCCAATCGATGCTTGCCGCTGAGCGCAGAGAGAAGATGTTGTGTGTTGGTGTCAGTTTTGCCGGTGGCCGGCGGCGGCGCAAAATGAAGGATCGTGTCGGCACATCCCGCCAATTTTTGCAGTGACCGAAGATCGTTTAGGTCACCACGCACAAGTTGGACACCAAAGCGGCTGGTGAATGTCGGATGATGCGCCAGCGAACTTGTTTTCCGAATGACTGCCTTGACCTGATAGTGGCGGGAGGATTGGAGTCGGCGGGCAACGCGCTTGCCGATGTCGCCGAATCCTGCAATGAGAATGTTTTGCGCTTTTTTCATTTGAGCGCGCCAGTATAAAGAATAGAGTTTAGAACGCGAAATGACCAACGAATACCAAATTACTTTATTACCCTCCGGCAATACCTTCCGCGTCGCGCCCGATGAGACTGTGCTTGACGCCGCCATTCGTCAAGGGATCGGCCTGCCCTACGGTTGTCGAAATGGCGCGTGTGGGTCATGCAAGGGCACGATCGTGTCAGGCGAATTCGACTACGGCGTTTATCAGGCGCGCACACTGACGGCTGAAGAAAAATCCAACGGCAAAGCCTTGTTCTGTGTCGGCAAACCGTGCTCGGACATGACGCTGAACATAAAAGAAATCGGCGGAACGGGCGACATCCAAATTCGCACGCTACCTTGCCGGGTGGAAAAAAAAGAAATTGTCGCACCCGATGTGGCTATCCTTTCCCTCAAGCTACCCGCGCAGGAACGTTTGCAATTCATGGCGGGTCAGTATCTCGATATTCTGCTCAAGGATGGCAAACGACGCAGCTTCTCCATGGCCAATGCGCCGCATCATGATCAGTTTGTGGAACTCCACATGCGCCTGATTCCCGGCGGAGAATTTACCAACTACGTTTTCAACGAAATGCGCGACCGCGCCATCCTTCGTTTTGAAGGGCCATTGGGCACGTTCTTTCTGCGTGAGGATTCGGACAAGCCGATCATCTTTATGGCTGGCGGCACCGGCTTTGCGCCGATCAAAGCGGTTATTGAGCATGCGCTTTACACGCATATTGATCGCGAAATGGTGCTTTACTGGGGCTGCCGTTCGCTACAGGATATTTACCTGCCGCAACTGCCCGTCCAGTGGCAGCGGGAGCACCCAAATTTTACGTTCATCCCGGTTCTCTCGGAGCCAAAAGCCGAGGATAATTGGTCCGGTCGAACAGGATTTGTGCATCAGGCGATTGCGGACGATTTTGAATCACTGGCCGGTTATGAGGTCTATGCCTGTGGCGCACCTATCATGATCGAGCTGGGCCAAAAGACATTTGCAGCAAAAGGGTTGCCGGATGACGCATTTTTTGCCGATGCATTCACCTATGCGCCCCACGAGATTAGCAGCACTTGAACAGTTTTTATCACCAAGGAGAAAACACATGATCAAAGTCGGAGACACATTACCCAACGGTATCCTGGGCGAGTTCATTGCGGTCGAGACCGCAGGTTGCTCGATCGGCCCGAACAGCTTTAGCGTGAGCGATCTGGTCAAGGGAAAGAAGATCGCTGTCTTCGGCCTGCCGGGCGCATTCACGCCGACATGTTCGGCCAAACACGTGCCGGGCTACGTCGCCAACTACGACGCACTTAAAGCAAAAGGGATTGATGAAATCTGGTGTGTATCTGTCAACGACGCGTTTGTCATGGGTGCTTGGGCTAAAGAGCAGCAGACTGATGGCAAGGTGCGTATGTTTGGAGACGGCTCGGCCGCATGGACAAAAGCGCTCGGGCTTGAATTCGATTTGACAGCCAAAGGCATGGGCATGCGCATGCAACGCTTTTCAATGTTGGTGGTCGATGGCGTGGTGAAAACACTGAACCTCGAAGGCCCCGGAAAATTCGAAGTCTCGAATGCAGAAACGATGTTGACGCAGACGTAAATCCGGACATAAATTTCCCCTGAGAGGATTGTCAGATTACCAAATTATAAAATGGCTAAACCAAAAATCTTCATCGATGGCGAGCACGGCACCACGGGTCTGTTAATCCGTGATCTGCTGCGCGAGCGCGCCGACATTGACGTCGTCAGCATCGCGGCAGACAAACGCAAAGACGCTGCCGAAAGAAAACGATTGCTCAACAGCGTTGACCTTGCGATTTTGTGTTTGCCAGATGATGCTGCACGCGAATCGGTCGCGATGATAGACAACCCCGATGTTCGTGTGGTCGATGCCAGCACGGCGCATCGGGTGTTACCGGATTGGGCATTTGGATTTCCTGAAATGACAGCAGGGCAGGAGCAGCGGATAGCGCAGAGCCGTCGGGTATCCAATCCTGGTTGCTGGTCGACTTGCTTTATTGCGCTGGTGCGGCCGTTGGTCGATGCAGGGTTGCTGCCGCCGAATCACTCCGTGACGACGTGGGGCATATCCGGCTACAGCGGCGGTGGGCGGCAAATGGTCGAAGAGTTCGAGCGTGGCGAGAATAAATCCACCGTGTTCACCTACAACTTGAAGCTGAACCATAAACACCTGCCTGAAATGCAGAAGTACACCGGCCTTCTCCAGCCGCCGCTGTTCACGCCATCGGTGGGTGCGTATCGTCAGGGCATGTTGCTGCACGTGCCGCTGAATTTGTGGGCACTGCCGAAACCTGTAAGCGGTCGGCAACTTTACGATTGCCTCGCGGCCCACTACGCCGGCAAACCCTTCGTGAACGTCATGCTGTTTGGCGGTGAGCCGCCGGCAGAGCTCAATCCTGAAGCGCTGAACGGCACCAACCAGACGGAATTATTCGTGTTTGAAAACGCGGCCTGTCAGCAAGCGGTATTGGTTGCGCGGCTGGATAATCTGGGCAAGGGTGCCGGCCGCGCGGCGTTGCAGAATGTCGATTTGATGTTGGGGTTGCGCTAAGTAAAAACGGCATATTTAGCGTATAACGCCACTCGGTGGGACTTTCAGGGCTAAATGCTGCCAGAAGCCGCGCCAATGCTGGTGTTTTGTAATTTTCCATCCGCAGCCGATGCCCTGCACCGGCCATCGCGGTAAAATGCGCATTGCTGCAACTATTCCATTGTCCCGCGCGTCCCTGTCGCGGGCTTAAGCTTCCTCAGGAGAGATTCATGCCACTCGTATCCATGCGCCAACTGCTCGACCACGCCGCCGAAAACGCTTACGGCTTGCCTGCCTTCAATGTGAACAATCTGGAGCAAGTACAGGCCATCATGGAAGCGGCTGCCGAGACTGATAGCCCGGTGATCATGCAGGCCTCCGCGGGTGCACGCAAATACGCTGGTGAAACGTTTTTGAAATACCTGATTCAAGCCGCCGTCGATACCTATCCGAATATTCCGGTGGTGATGCATCAGGATCACGGCCAGTCGCCCGCCGTTTGTGATTCCGCCATGAAGCTTGGCTTTTCGAGCGTGATGATGGATGGCTCGCTGCAGGCTGACGGCAAGACCATCGCCAGCTACGACTACAACGTGGACGTGACACGGCGCGTGGTCGACATGGCGCACGTGATTGGTGTGTCGGTCGAGGGTGAATTGGGCTGCCTGGGCTCGCTGGAGACCATGAAAGGTGACAAGGAAGATGGCCACGGCACCGACGCGACGATGACGCGCGAACAACTGTTGACGGATCCAAACGAGGCAGCCGACTTCGTTGGCAAAACGGGGGTGGATGCACTCGCCATTG
>JAYURJ010000199.1:0-9770 GCA_043756275.1 Betaproteobacteria bacterium
GCGGTGATCGCCGTTAAAGAGGTGAAGCACGTCTTCAGTTCGGTCGGCGGTGGTGTGTCCGGTGATGCGTTCGCCATTGGCGTGGCGGCCGAAGCGCGCAAGGCTGCGCTCACCGTTACGCTCGTGCATCGCAATGACCGCGCCCGCAACCAACAGGCGGTGGAAACTGAAATCCGTGCCCGCCTGACCGATCAGCCGGGCGTGCGCCTGACCGTAGGGCCGCAGGATACAGGCGTTAAAATGCAGCTGGTTTTGCAAAGTGAAAACCCGGAGGCATTGCTCAATGCCGCCCGCGATCTGGAACGTGAGCTGCGTACTTTGCAAGGCGTGGGAAATGTGTCATCGACTGCCAGCCTGGTCAGGCCGGAAATCATTGTGCGACCCGATTTTGCCCGCGCCGCCGACCTGGGTGTTTCCGCCGCCACCATTGGCGAAACTGTGCGCATCGCCACCGCCGGTGATTACAGCCAGAACTTGCCCAAGTTCAATCTTGCCGAGCGGCAAATTCCGATCCGCGTAAAACTGCCCGACGCGGCGCGCGCCGATCTGGCCGCGATTGAACGATTGCAAATTCCCGGTAAGGGCGGCGTGATCATGTTGAGCCAAGTGGCGACCGTGACGATGGATTCGGGTCCGGCGCAGATTGACCGGCTTGATCGCAATCGTCAGGTGACCCTCGACGTCGAGCTGGGCTTGCGTGAACTCGGGGACGTATACGCAGAGGCGATGAAGCTGCCAACGATGAAGAATCTGCCGCCATCGGTCCGGCAGGCGGAACTTGGCGACACGCAGATGATGGAGGAATTATTCGCAAGCTTTGGGCTGGCGATGGTCATCGGCGTACTGTGCATCTTCGCGGTGCTGGTGTTGCTGTTCAAGGACTTCATGCAGCCGCTGACGATTCTGGCGGCGTTGCCGCTCTCCATCGGCGGCGCATTCATCCTGCTACTGTTGACCGGCAAAAGTTTTTCGATGCCGTCGCTGATCGGCCTGCTGATGTTGATGGGTGTCGTGACCAAAAATTCGATCCTGCTGGTCGAGTACGCGATCGTCGCGCGACGCGATCATGGTCTCAATCGCTTCGACGCGCTGATCGACGCCTGCCACAAGCGCGCGCGGCCGATCATCATGACCACACTGGCGATGGGCTTTGGCATGTTGCCTATTGCACTCGGCTTTGGCGCCGATCCATCGTTCCGCTCGCCGATGGCCGTCGCCGTTATCGGCGGGCTGGTCACCTCGACCTTGCTCAGTCTGTTGGTGGTACCGGCGGTCTACACTTATGTCGACGACGCCGAGGGCCTCGTCAAACGACTTGCCGCCCGGTTGCGGCGCGCGCCGAAAGCAGAAGCGGCAAGTGCGGAATGATCACCAAAAGTGATACCACTGGGTGCGATTCAAACTGATGTGGAAACGTGAATTGTTTTTGCTTCCCCCTTTATAAAGGGGGGCCGAGGGGGAGAGCGGAGCGAGGGGGCAATAAGGGCCGCCGCATACTCTGGTGCGCGCATATTTCATGATGCCGCAAATCCCTCCCAGCCTCCCTTTACAAAGGGAGGAGCTAAAAACCACATCACTTTGAATCGCACCCGATAACACTAGCATTGGCGCGCTTGCTGGCACATTTATGCCCGCAAAAGCGCGCCAGTGCTAGTGTTTGCAGATTTCTCGCCGCTGAATGTACGCCTCGAAACCAGCGCATTAATTGTTGTCAAGGCACTTTCTTGTGTGGCTTCAGCAGGAAGGTAGCCAGCGCCGGCAATAGAAAAATTGCGCCAAGCATATTCAGGAAGAACATAAATGCGAGCAACACGCCCATATCGGCCTGAAATTTCAGCGCCGACATTGCCCACGTACCGACACCAAGCGTCATGGTGACTGCGGTGAACACCATCGCCGCGCCGCGTTCCTTGAGCGCTTCAAAAAACGCGGCACCAAGATCCATGCCTTCTTCAAGATGTACTTCGAGACGATCAAACAGGTAAATGCCGTAGTCCACGCCGACGCCAACACCCAGCGCGATGACCGGCAAGGTCGACACCTTGAGGCCGATGCCCAACATCGGCATGAGCGCTTCGCAAAGGATCGACACGATGGCCAGTGGAATCAGGATGCACAGTGTGGCGCGCAAACTGCGGAACGTGGCCCAGCACATCAGCAGCAGCGCACCAAAAATCGCGGCGTGCATTTCGTAGCGCGCACTGTCGACGGCTTCGTTGGTCGCCGCAGCAACACCCATGTTGCCGGTGGCGAGTTTGAATTCGAGCTTGTCACTATTGCTTTCTTTGGCCACATTTTTTGCTTCACTGACGAGGCGCTTTAACGTGTCGCCTTGCTGGTCGGTGGTGTTAATGAGCAGTTGCATGGCCGAACAGTCAGGATTCAGGAGGCCGGTGGCGGTATCGATCGGCGTAACGCTCTGCGCCAGCATCGTGGTTTCGCGTGGCAACTGACGCCACTTCAAATTGCCCTCGTTGAATCCGGCATTGATATTGCGGGCCAGCCCCGGCAGCGACATGACCGACTGCGTGCCCTCAACATTTTGCATATACCAATCGAATTTTTCGATTGTCGACATGATGTCGTAGTTGGTACATGCGCCCTGCACGCCTTTGGACTGCGCCACCACGCCGAGCGTGTTCACACCCACTGCGAACTTTGACACGATGACGTCGTTGTCTTTGTTGTAACGCGATTCTGCGCGCAACTCCGGTACGCCCGAGCCGTAGTCGCCGACTTTCAGGTCGTGGGCTTTCCACAATCCCAGCGCTAGCACAACAGCTGAAATTGCGACGATGACGCCGGCGCGCTTTTTCTCCACGCATCGCGCGGCTGCATGCCAGATCTTATCAACGCGATCTTCCTGTTGCGCCTCTTTGCCGAGCGCGCTCTTGGACATGCTCAAATACGACAACATGATCGGCAGCAACATTTTGTTGGTGATAATCATCCATGCCACACCGAGCGAGGCGGTGATGCCGAGCTCGCGCACGATGTCGATCGGAATCAGCATGATTACCGCAAAACCAAGTACGTTGGTGACCAGCGCCAGCGTGCCTGGGATAAAGATGGTGGCAAATGAATGCTTGGCCGCGGTCAGGCTGTCGGCACCGGCGCTGACCTCGTGCTCCCACGACTTGGTCATTTGCACGGCGTGGGAAACGCCGATCGAAAATATCAGGAATGGCACCAGAATCGATAACGGATCAATACCAAACCCGATGATCGGCAACGTCCCCAGCAGCCAGAGCACCGGCATCATCGCGACCACCAGTGCCACCAATGTCAATTTCAAATCTTTCACAAACCACAACATCAATACTGCAGTGATGACGAATGCGATCAGGAAAAACATGATGACGCCGCGGGCACCGGCGGAAATATCACCGACCGCTTTGGCAAAACCGATGATGTGAACGCTGTGGTTCGGACCTTCGTACTTGGCGCGCAATTCGTCGAGTTTGTTTGACAGCTCAAAATAATTTAACTTCTCAACCTTGCCGCCGTCTTTGGGGATTGATTCAAATAATCCCGCAATCACCAACGCGCCGGTAAAGTCAGTCGCGACGGTACGCCCGATTTCATTGGATTTCTGCACGTTGCCGCGCACCACAATCAGGTCTTCCGGCGACCCCTGAAAGGTCGCGGGGATGACGTTGCCACCGGCGAAACCTTCCTCGACGACTTCAATGAATCGGGTGTTCGGTGTGAACAAGGAGCGCACGCTAGGCTTATCGACACCCTCAAGCACCAGAATATCGTTGGTCAGCGCTTTGAGCTTGGCCATGAACTCCTGGTTGTAGATGTCACCCTGCTTTTGCACCAGCGCGATGGCAACGCGATTGGCGCCGCCGAATACGGTTTCATATTCCTTGTACACCTTCATGTACGGGTGCTTCAGCGGCACCATCTTGTTAAAACCGGCATCGACCTTCAACTGGCTCGCGGAAATCGCAAAGCCGACCGTGAGGATGGCAAAGATAATCAGCCACATTTTGCGGTTGTTGAAAACGATTGCAGAAAGTTTTTCGATCAATTTTTGTACGTTCATGGTGCGCTCTTGTCGTGAGGCTACGGTTGGCGTTGGAAAAACTACGGTCGCTTATTTTTTCGGGGCGGCAGGAACCGGAGCGGCAACTGCTGGCGCGCTGGCCGTGAGGACCACGCCGCGCACACCTGCTTCACCAGCGAGCAGCAAGGCATTCGGTGCGCCGGGCAACGGTGAGGAGAGCGCCTTGGTCGAGCCCGATGGCAGCAACGAAAACGATTCGCCGTTGTCACGGGATATCAGCACCGTTCCCGATAAACCCGCGAGCACCAGCGTTCCATCCGGCAATCGAGTGGCACCCATGAGCGAGGCAACCGTCTTGTTCTCAATCAGCTTCCAGTTCGCCAGTTGCGCGTCTGCGCTGCGATAAATTCGACCGCGCAGACCATAGATCAGCACGGCACCGTCTTCCGCCTGAATGGCCCCGAAAAAAGAGCCCTTGTACGGCGATACAATCTTCACCCACGTCTTGCCGCCATCGTCTGATCTGGCGAGCAAGCCCGCTTCACCTGCGACAAAAAGTTTGTTCTCTCCTAACTTGATGATAGCGTTGATGTGCTTATCGTCATCGCCACCTTTGCCGCCAGCTTTATCGTCAATGTCCGCATCCTTGTCGCCGGCCTTGTCGTTCACCTTCTGGCTGCCGACACTCTCGTACTTGCCTTTCTTGGGCGCAGCCACTGGCGCAGCGGCCTTGGTGCCTTCGAATAATTTGCGCGCACCCCATGCCTTGCCGCCATCGGTGGTGGCGTAGAACGCGCCGTAAGCGCCAACGGCGAAGCCATTGTTCGCGTCGATGAACATAATGTCCATCAATGGCTTCTGTTCGTCTGCGGCCGAGAAAGCCTTGGCCCAGTTTTGGCCCTGATCGGTCGATGTCAGAATCACGCTGTCGTGCCCGACCGCCCAGCCGGTTTTGCCATCAAGAAAAAATACTGCCGTCAGTAGCGGCGTATTTGGCGGCGTGGTTGCCCGCTGCCACGACTCGCCATTGCTGTCGGAATAAACGATGTAGCCCCGGTCTCCGACGGCGACCACACGATTGCCGATGCGCGAGGCATCGGTCAGCAGAAGGCGCGACATTGTCTGCTTGGACAATGGCCCGGAAGTCGGCATCACCGCAGGATTAATTTGTGCGTGCGCCTCGAAAGAGGCCCCACTTACCCCAGCCAGCACCAGGCTTGAGAGAAGGACACCAAATGCACGATTTGCGAAGGATATTGTCATGTGAATACGGCCTCGACGAACAGTGAGAAACGTTGATGCGGAATGGAGTTGAATGGAACTGGACGGCAATCTCGTTGATGCGACTTGCGTTGGCCTCTACGAGAAAATCACACTTCAGAAACAATTCGGGGACAAAGCAATTGTCCCCGAATTTTTACAGCCTGTAGTGCGCTAACCCATCACACCGTTCAGCGCGTACCAAGATTACGCAGGTTCTGAGGGGTGTAGTCAGCCGGGGAGCGCTTGATCGGTTCGTAGATGACCTTCTCTTCCGAACGCAGACCCATTGCGATGTAGCGACGCGACTGCAGGTCATGATGAACCTCGATCGTCGGGAACCACATCGGGACGTCATACCAGCTCTCGCTATGCTGCTCCGAGAAACGCCACAATTGTCCGCGTCCATCGTACTTATCGATCAGCACCACATTCCATGTGTCCTCGTCGATGTAAAACGTGCGTCGCGCGTAGATGTGCGAAGTGCCCGCCTTCAGCGTCGCATCGACCACCCAAACGCGATGCAGCTCATAGCGTGCCAGATCCTGATTCATGTGGCCCGGACGCAATTGATCGCTATATTTGAGCTTCGGATCGGACATGCGATGAGAGTTGTACGGAATGTACATTTCCTTTTTGCCAACCAGCTTCCATTCATACCGGTCAGTCGCGCCGTTGAACATCCCGAAGTCATCGTTGGTGCGCAGGCCGTCAGCCGCCGTACCGGGGTTGTCATAGGCTACGTTAGGCGCGAGACGCACGCGACGCTGGCCGGGGTTATACGTCCATGCCGAGCGCGGCTCTTTTGCCTGGTCAACCGTTTCGTGTACCAGCAGAATTTGCCCTGCGAGACGCGCTGGCGCGGTCGTCACCTGTAAATAATTGAGTACCTTGTTATTTTCGCGCTGCGCGGCGGTTTTGGAGAGATTACCGTACTGCAGATCGTATTCGTACTCGAATTTCACCAGCGCAAAATCGCCACTCGCCGTGACTGCGGCCTGTGCCCAGTGTTGCGCGAAGGTGTCGCCCTTGTAGTGAAGGATCATATTCCAGATGGCTTCATTGCCATTTTTTGGAATCGGGAATGGCGTGCCGCCGGTACAGCCGACAACGCCGTTACCGCCAGCCGCAAGCTTGGCTTTACCCGCACAATCTTTGGTTTCCTTGTAATGCCCCTCAGGAAAAGCTGCAGTGCGGCGTGTTTTGAAGACATTCAACTTGTACGTTGGATATTGCTTCAACATCGCCATTTGGCCGGGCGAGAGATTGTCTTTGTACTTGTCTGCCGTGGTCGCAGTGATCGTAAACTCCGGTTTGTCCGCCGGGAACGGATCGGGGTACGCACCACCCGTTTTGAACGTTACACCAGCCGGTACTTTCGTGATGCCGCCGTCCCATGCAGGGATGGTGCCCGCCGCATTACCCGCTTTTTCCGCACCCATTGGGGTGAGTGTTGTACCAAGTTTTGCCAGATCGCCTGCGGCAAGCTGGGCAGATGCGCCGACCGAAATAGTCAGCGTCCCCAACGTGACCGATGCCAACATCGTCAATCGTTTCAGGTTCATATTTCCTCCAGATGGTTATCGTAATTCTTTGCAAAAATTGTACTTTCCAGCGTCAGCCAACATCAGTTGCACTGGTCTAACGTTGAAGGTGGTTAGTCCGCCGACGCGGCTACTTTGCTGTCGACGGACTTCCCGAACTGAGATTAGAACGAGTATGAGACCACAAACGAGTAGAAGTCGCGGTCCCTGATGGGGTTGGCGTTGGAGCAGAAATTAGCGCCCTGCGGTGCAATGCCCAATGCTGCGACACCATTGATCTGTGGGGCAAGCGACGTCTGTCCGGCATTGGTGATTTGGTCAGTGCCGCAGTACACGCGTCCGCCGAAGAACATGTTGTAGGAGATGTCGAAGCTCAGACGGCGTTGAAACTCCAAGTTGGAACCGAGCGAAATTGACTTCACACCTTGGTTGAATGTCTGCGATACACCGCGTACATCGTGGCTAAAGGCCGCGCGCGGTGCCAAATTGCCGCCGAACAACGCGTTGGGATATTCAAGCCGACCAACGAGTCGGTAGCCCCATGAATTTTCTGTCACAAAACCATCTGTCTGCACCGATCCCGCCTGTCCCGCCACGGCACCCTGCACCGTTGCCGGGAGTCCGGTAGCTGGTCCGCTGAACTTCAAGCCGTTGCTGGTCAGTCCGTTGTATTTGGTATAGCCAACCTCGCCAACCACTACGCCTTGGGAAGCACGAAGTACGTTCGGGAAAGATTTGGTTCCCGTCATCTGGAACTGCGTCTGCTTGACACGACGCCAGCCGGTAATTTCAGTGCCAGCGGGCACGAAAAAAGCCGCCGATGCGCCAAACGGCGCAGTGGCGCTGACTGTTCCTGGGATGGTAGCAAATCCGGTAATCAGGTTCGGCAAACCGACCGCCGCAAGTACCACTTCGGCCGAGGCAAGTTGCAATGGCTGATTGGGGCGATAAGAAACTTCGCCTTGCAACGCGATACCGGCAGGGCCCTGCGTGTTAAACGAGAAGCCGTACATTTTGATGTCTTCAGGATACTCGACGAAATAACTCGCCGTACCGGTCTGCCCAACAGCGGCTGCCAATGGACCGCCCGTAACGATGGATGTCGGCGTTCCTCTTACCCCGGAGAGTACAGGTGTGCGGCTATGATAGTTAACGAAATAGGCACCGAATTCGGTGTTGTTCAATTCGGATGCCAGATACCGGAACGCCGCGCCGTACTGGCCGTGATCACTGGCATTGCGGTCAGCTCTGCGCGGTGCCCAAACCTGTGCGGCAGGATCAAATGCGCCGTAACCCAATTGTTGCGTTAATGGAAAGGCCGCATTAGTAGGGGGGATGATATTGCCCGGCCTTTTACCGCCGAACAAATCCTTGCGTCGCCCGAAGCTGAAGATCAGCTCGGTGGAATCATCAGACGCGGTATCGTTGCTGCTGAAATATGATCCCCTCGGGTCAAGCTTGAACTTGTCGTGATTGAAGAGTGCGAACATTTCAAGGCTGGCTTGCTTGGAAAGCTCAAACGAGGCATATACGGTATCGGTAGGAATAAACGCTTCCTTTAGCTCAGATCCTGGTGTACGCAGTTTCGATACGTCAACGGCATTGATGATGTTGATGCCGTTCGGGATGAATGTCGATTCGCCCCACGAAATGACCTGCTTACCGGCACGAACGTTTACGTTTTTTCCGCCAAACTCAAATGTACGCGCGACAAACGCGTCGAGAATCTTGGCATCTTGCGCAAGACGATCCCGACCGATGGGTCCAAGATTGCTGGCACCGCGTGCTTCAGTATCAATGAAATAAGAACCACGCACCAACAGGCTCCATCCGTCGTATTTGCCGGAGAGTTCGTGAGTGCCTTTGAGCGTTTGCGAAAAAGGGCTGCCTTTTGAGTAGGAGCGATTTCCGTCGTCCTCGTTGGTGGAGCGCGACACACCGCCGTTGGCAATGCCGATCAGCGTCTTGCTCGCGTTCTCGGTACGCACCGAGATACCGTACGAGAAGGTCGAATCGAAACTGCCGCTGAAGCCATTGTCATAGTTAAACTGGACAGCGTTTGCGGTGCCCGTGAGTACCAGCGCCACGGCCATTGCCGACGCTTTCAGGACGGGCGAAAATGCGCGAGCGCGTTTACGTAAATTACTCATTTGGTGCTCTCCTCGATAATGGTATTGAAACTTGTTTTTGGTGATCGTAAGACTACTTATTACCGACATTGCGCCCAGATCACCATGTTTGGAAATACTTTACAGGAAATTGTTTATTGAGAGGCAAATTACGGATTGTGCAGTGCAGCGTAAACTAAGGTGGCAAGCGCGTTAAATACTGGTTGGCAGCGCTGCTTCACTCATTGCCCAGCGGGAAGTGCATTTGTCTGTAGAGTTGAGCCTCGAACCGGGCAGTGACGCGGCGTTGTTTTTATGCAACGCCACACGCTTACAGCGCCTCGAATAGCCCCGCCGCACCCATGCCGGTACCGATACACATGCTTACCATGCCCCACTTTTGTTTGTTACGGCGCATCCCGTGCAGCAGCGTGGCTGCACGAATCGCGCCGGTTGCACCTAGGGGATGGCCGAGGGCAATCGCACCACCTTGCGGATTGATTTTGTCCGCGTTCAGCCCCAAATCCTTAATGACAGCAAGTGCTTGCGCAGCGAACGCTTCATTGAGTTCGATCCAGTCGAGATCATCCGCCTTGATGCCGGCCTGACTCAGCACTTTTGGAATCGCCTTGATCGGTCCAATGCCCATGATTTCCGGCGGCACACCTGCCACGGCAAATGAGACAAAGCGCGCAATCGGTTGCACGTTGTACTTTTTCAATGCTTTCTCGCTCATTAGCAACACCGCGCCCGCACCGTCGGACATCTGCGAGGAATTACCGGCCGTCACGCTGCCGCGTGCGGCAAACACGGTACGCAGTTTCGCCAGTGACTCCAACGTGGAAT
>JAYURJ010000200.1:0-9757 GCA_043756275.1 Betaproteobacteria bacterium
CGTGGTGGGGAAAATCAGCCCGAAAAATATGCTGGCAGCAACGCCGGAAGACCTGCGCGCAGCGGGAAATTCGCGCCAGAAAATTGCCTACATGCAGGATCTCGCCGCGCATTTTACCGATGGCCGCATCAAACCCAAACGCTGGCACACCATGCCCGATGATGAGGTGATCGCGGAACTGGTGGAAGTCAAAGGCATCGGTATCTGGACGGCTGAAATGTTCCTGATTTTTTACCTGATGCGGCCCAATATCTGGCCTATCGACGATATCGGCGTGATCCGCGCCGTGGAAAAACATTATCACGACGGTGACCGACTCGAAAAAGCAGAAGTGCAATGGTATTTCGAGCGCTTCTCGCCCTGGTGCACGGTCGCGACGTGGTATTTGTGGCGTAGTCTGGACCCGATTCCTGTCGAGTATTAATGGCAGCGTTGCTGTATGTCCAAGTGTGGGCGGTGGTCAAACGCATTCCTCGCGGCAAGGTCGCGACTTACGGCCAGATCGCCGCGTTGGCGGGCATGCCCAGACACGCACGACAAGCTGGCCATGCGCTCGCCGCCACGCCAGCAAACATAAAAATCCCTTGGCACCGCGTCATCAATGCGCAAGGCCGTGTAAGTTTGAGGCTGAGGCATTGGGAGTCCGGCAACGACGATCTGCAACGCATTTTGCTTGAGGCTGAAGGCGTGATTTTTGACAGCACCGGGCGTGTTGATCTGAAACGTTTTCGTTGGCAACCTGCACCGCCAGCCAAATAAAAATAGCAAACACAAGCATGGATAGGGTTCTTCAGCCACTTTCATGCCACGATGCCCGTCAATGCTGGATGTAGCCGTATTTCGATAACCACCGATCAAACGCCCGCACTGACTCGCGTTTTACCAACATCTGCTCTACGATGCGCAGATGACAACAAACACCTCCACTGCCCTCAATCCCGGCGTGGCCAAGCGCGAAGTATTTGCTTGGGCCATGTACGACTTCGCCAACTCGGGCTACACCACCGTCATGCTCACGGCGGTATTCAACGCGTACTTCGTTTCTGTCATCGCTGGTAAAGCCGAGTGGGCGACGTTCGCGTGGACGGCGACACTCGCCATTTCCTACATCGCCGTCATGATCGCCGGGCCCATCGTCGGCGCATACGCCGACGCGCACGCGGCAAAAAAACGTGTGTTGTTCATCGCCACCATCGGCTGCGTGGCATCGACTGCCGCTCTTTTTTACGCGGGCCCCGGCACCATTGTGTGGGCGATGGTCTTCATCATTATTTCCAATTTTTGCTACGCGATTGGCGAGAATATCAATGCGGCATTTTTGCCAGAGCTGGCGCGCCCGGAGGCACTAGGCAAGGTTTCCGGCTGGGGCTGGAGCTGGGGCTACGTCGGCGGGTTGGTGGCACTCGGCGGATGCCTTTTTTGGATCATGTCCGCAGAGGGCCGCGGCCAAACCACGTCGCAAGCGGTTCCGATGACAGCACTCATCACTGCGGGGATTTATCTGATCGGCGCCAGCGTCACTTTTATGTGGTTGAAAGAACGTGCATTGCCAACACCCGTGGCCAATGTCGGCGCGAATGCCTTCGCACGCCTGATGACGACCGCGCGCGAAGCCGCCAAATTCCGCGATCTCATGTACGTATTTTTGTGCGGCACCTGCTATCAGGCAGGTGTCGCCACCGTCATCACGTTAGCCGCCATCTACGCGCAGGAAGTCATGGGCTTCACGACCAAAGACACGCTCGTACTGGTGCTGGTGGTGAACGTCACCGCGTGTATCGGCGCGCTCGCGTTCGGCTATGTGCAGGACGCCATCGGCAAAAAACGCGCGCTGGCCATCACACTATTCGGCTGGCTGTTGATGGTAGGTTTTGCATGGATCGCCACGACGCCGCAGTTGTTCTGGGTGGCAGCAAATCTGGCCGGCATTTGCATGGGCTCCAGCCAATCGGCGGGGCGTGCCTTGGTCGCATATTTTTCGCCGGTGGATCGGGCGGCAGAATTCTTTGGGCTGTGGGGTGTGGCGACGCGCCTGTCTGCCGTGCTGGGGCCGCTGACGTACGGCTTGGTGTCATGGGTCAGTGGCGGCAATCACCGCATGGCGATGCTGATTACGGGCGTGTTTTTTATTGCGGCGTTGATTGTGTTGGTGAAGGTGGATGAGACGCGTGGGCGGGCGGTGGTGGCGTAGGTCTGGGCATATCAATCGGCAGGCCAGACACGGTTTTGACTTTGAGTTTGGAAGAGATCGTCTCCGTGTCTCAACTTATCAAAACAACACTTACTAATCGTTCACAGTCTTTTTGACAAAACGTGCTGATTCAGCGATGCAACATCATGATTTGATGAGCATTATTTAGAGTTGTCCGGCCAAGTTTGAAGTGCGACCATTGGTCAACCGCCAGTAATTGATGAAACGGCGGGTGTTGCACTCACGGCCAAGAGGCCAAAGGATTCGTATGCAAAGGCGCGGCGACAAGATTATCTACTCAGCATCAGATTTGATGGCATTTCTCGAATGCCAACATCTCGCTTCGCTAAATCTGATGGCGCTCGATACCAAGATGGAGAGAGCCGCGCCGGATGAACAGATATTGCTGATTCAGGACAAAGGGTTTGCGCACGAAGCCGATTTTCTGGAGTCGCTGCGCAAGCAAGGCGGCAACATCGTCGAGCTGTCCAGCGAGGGGAGCGCGGCAGATAACATTGCGGCGACGCGCGATGCGATGGTGCATGGCGCAGATGTGATTTTCCAAGCGGCATTATCAGATGGCACATTCTCTGGCTATGCCGATTTTCTGCGTTGCGTAGCCACGCCTTCGGTGTTCGGCAATTGGAGTTATGAAGTCGCCGATACCAAGCTCGCTCATCGTCCGAAGCCAAAGTTCATGATTCAGTTGGCGCACTATTCGGAATTGCTCGCTGGCATCCAAGGGGTCATGCCCGAAAACATGCACTTGGTGTTGGGTAATCATACGGAGCGCAGTTTTCGCGTCAGCGACTACATTCGCTATTACCGGCATTTGCGGCGGCGATTTGACGAGTTCATTGCCGAGCGACCAACGACGAAGCCAGAAACTTGCGCGCACTGCGGTATGTGCGATTGGCGCGACCGATGCACCGACGAGTGGCAGCGTGTCGATCATCTCAACCAAGTCGCCAATGTCTCGAAGATTCAGATCAAGAAGCTACAGCAGAACGGCGTCCACACATTGGCGCAGCTTGGAGAATTGCCGGCCGCGACCACTATTCCGAAGATGCAGCCGGAGACACTGACGCGCATACGAGAGCAAGCTTCGTTGCAGCTTAGAAAGCGGATGACCGGCAAAGACATCTTTGAGGTACTACCGCGCAATCCGCAGCAGCGCACCGGCTTTGATCGATTGCCGCTTCCGGACGAAGGTGATCTCTTCTTTGATATGGAAGGTGATCCGTTGCATGACGGCGGTCTGGAGTATTTGTTCGGCGTTTATTTTCGGGAGAAGGGGGAGTGGATTTTCCGAGAGTTCTGGGCGCATAGCCGGTTGGAAGAAAAAGCCGCTTTTGTCGCATTCATGGATTTTGTGACAGCGCATCTCAAACAGCATCCGTCCGCACACATCTACCACTATGCGCACTACGAACCTACCGCCCTAAAGCGCCTGATGTCCTTGCATGGCGTTCGTGAAGCAGAAGTCGATCAACTTCTTCGAGATGCCAAATTGGTCGATTTATTCCAAGTCGTTAGAGATGCCATTCGCGTATCAGAGCCGCGCTATTCGATCAAGAACTTGGAGGTCTTCTATATGAAAAAGCGCGAAAGCGAAGTAACGCGCGCGGGCGCGAGTATTGTGTATTACGAAAAATGGCGTCAAACGAAAGACAACGAATTGTTGAGCAGGATTCGTGACTACAACAAAGATGATTGTATTTCCACGCAATTGTTGCATCAGTGGTTGCTGCAAATTCGACCAAACATACCAGCTTGGGCGCAGACAGTCGAAACGCAGGAACAACAAAGAGAAAAGAGCGAAAAGGTCCAGGCACATGAGGCTCGGCTTGCCGCATACGAGAACCGATTGCTCGCTGGATTTTCGACTGATGCGGAAAACCTTAGCGCCGAGCAACGTCTTCGCGTTTTAGTATTTCAGCTTCTCGATTTTTATCGTCGTGCCGCAAAGCCGGTGTGGTGGGCACTATTTGCGCGACGCGATATGTCGCTGGACGAGCTCATTGACGATACTGAATGTATCGCCGGTCTACAACTCGTATCCACAAGTCTTGCCGCTACAAGTCGCGGCTCTAGCGTCGCTCTTTACCGCTACCCCGAGCAAGAGTTCAAATTGCGCGAGGGAGACACTTGTGTACGTACCGACACGACGCAGACGCTTGGTACCATCGGCGTTGTTGACCAAGTTCAGCGAACAATTGAAATCAAGATTGGAAGGAATAAAGAGATACCAGCTGTCATATCAATTTCCGGTGGCGGGCCAATCTCCACGGACAAGATACGTGACGCGATCTTTCGCCTTGCAGATGACATATTGTCAGGCGGTGAGAGGTATGCAGCGGTTTTCGGATTTCTTAAGCGAGATGTACCTCGTATCAAGGGTCACCCAGAGGGCAGCACCATTATTGTCGAGTCCGCAGAGCCACTGCCGCAGACAATCAGCGCCGTAGCCAATCTCGATCACAGTTACTTGTTTATTCAAGGCCCGCCTGGCGCAGGGAAAACGCATACGGGCTCACACTTGATTGTTGAACTGATGGCGCGAGGCAAACGAATTGGCGTCACGTCTAATAGCCACAAGGCCATACACAATTTGCTGCACGCGGTTGAAAAGCGTTCTCAGGAACTTGGTTTGTCGTTCAAAGGCATGTACAAGTCATCGACGCAAACCAAGGGTTCCGATTTTGACGGCGTCTACATAGAAAATGCCGAGAAAAACGAGGAAATATTTGAAAGCTTGAGCGCACGTCGAGTTCAATTGATCGCCGGTACTGCGTGGCTATTCAGTGACGAGGACTTCGACCAGCAATTGGACTATCTGTTTGTTGATGAAGCGGGGCAGGTGGCGACTGCGAATCTTGTGGCAATGGCCACGAGTGCGAAGAATTTCGTGTTGCTTGGGGATCAAATGCAGCTTGGACAGCCGATTCAAGGCGTTCATCCTGGCGATTCGGGTTTTTCGAGCCTTGATTTTTTACTGGAAGGGCGAGCAACAATTCCTCCAGAGCGCGGAATATTTCTAGGAACAACTTGGCGCATGCATCCCGATGTATGTCAGTTTATTTCCGATGCGATGTACGAAAGTCGGCTACACCCTGAAGCAAATAACAGTAAGCAGTGTCTATTGCTTCAGGCGGGCGCACACCCTGTTTTACAACCGACCGGTGTGAAGTATGTGCCGGTTGCTCACGACGCGTGTTCACAAAGCAGTGAGGAAGAGGCGGAAATGGTTCGATCCATTTACATGAGCCTCTTGAGTCAACGCTTCCGAGACCGGAATGGTAACGAGCATGAAATGAATGCAGAAAACATTCTTGTCGTCGCGCCGTACAACATTCAAGTGAACCTGCTGCGTCGCTATCTGCCAGATGACGCCAGGATTGGAACAGTCGATAAATTTCAGGGACAGGAAGCGGAAGTCGCTATTATTTCGATGACAACATCAAGCGGTGAATATCTGCCACGTTTCATCGAGTTCCTTTATAGCCGGAATCGCTTGAATGTCGCGATATCCCGAGCAAGGTGTTTGGCGCTGGTGGTGATGAATCCAGCTTTACTTTCGATTCAGTGTTCGACTGTTGAGGAAATGGCATTAGCGAATTCACTTTGCTGGGTGAGAGAATATTCAAAAAACCTATCAGGGAGGTTGCTTGATATTGCATGATATTGTCGATAAATCAAAATAGGTACTTCAACCTCCCACCGCCGTGACTGACGGCGTAATCCAAAGCAGAAATCTACGTAAGACATAGGAAAAACTGTCTACGCGAACGGAGCCACTTCTCTGCTTTCGTTTTTTGAAATCAACTAAATGTATTTATCTGTGGAGAAATCATGGCTGCGTCAACTATTCAAGTCGTTATTAAAACCCCTCACTGGCTTAAGCGAAAAGTCATATACATCCCCAAGGAATGGGCAAATATCTTTCCTACCGACGCTTTGGGTGCACGTGGAGAGGAGGAGGTGAATGCTGGCCTACATCCGAAGCGAGGGAAGCCTGTGATATTGGATTATGGAATTGTGGTTTCAGAGTGCGACATTGCGACCGACAAAGACGGAAAGATGCGCCCGAGGGAAAGTGGACCGATCGGAGAATTTTTCGAGGCAGGAGCTGCAAAGGTCGGCGACTACGTAACCATCACTAGTCTGGGAGACCGCAGATTTGAAATCCGCTTAGTAAAGACTGATGATGCAGCCGTTTAAGGCGTTAGAACACGGTTATTCGCAGAAGCTGACGCTTAGCGAGATAGAGGGTGGTTCATTCGCGCTAAATATGGCGTTTTTGCACGCCTTTAAGGTGGCTTGTGGATCTGGTTCCGACGCAAAGGTCGTGGCCCAAGATGGAAGCCAAATGGCGGTTCGGCTTGACCTACTTTCCGCGAATTGCGATGGCGGTATACCTCTGAAGTCATGGTACGCCCGCTGGAAAGTGCGGCCTGGGTCGGAAGTGGCAGTTCGCTTTTTAAATGAGGGAGTGATAACTCTTGCCCCAATCGATGAAAGTGGCATTAGCGAAGAGTATTACCTTAAGACGCCGGGCAGAGATCGGACAGACAATATGAGAGCGATAAACAGAATACTTTATGGGCCTCCTGGGACCGGTAAGACATTTAAGACTGCAAACATCGCGGTAGACATCTGCGACGGGAGCTGCCCCGCTTCCCGCGAGGAGCTAATGCGCCGTTACGAAGATCTACACCGAGAAGGCAGGATCCGCTTCGTTACATTCCACCAATCGTATAGCTACGAAGATTTTGTGGAAGGCTTGCGACCGGAGATCGAAGATGGACAGATCACTTATCGCGTCCGGCCCGGCATCTTTCGAGAGGCTTGCGATGCCGCGAGACGCAGCCGTTTAGTCAAACCGGGGCTCACGGGTAAACGGTTGAACGAAAGAGCGTTTTACAAGATGTCGCTTGGAAGAGCGGGTACACCAGAAGGGAATGCACTATTTAAGGAGTGCATCGAGCAAGGCGTAATTCAGCTTGGCTGGGGCGAAGACATTGACTTCTCAGACTGCAAAACCCCGGAGGATATCAAGCAAGCTGTGGAAAGGGAGCGACCGGATATTGTGAAACCGGATTCTCAGGCTCAATTTGTCCGAGTCTTCAAGCTCGATGTCAAAGTTGGGGACATCATTATCGCGTCATACGGCAACAGCGCCTTTCAGGCTATTGGCGAGGTAATTGGTGAATATGAATTCAGGGAAACTGGTTCAATTCACCAAACGCGCCCCGTCCGATGGCTCGCCGTGTTTGAGGGAAGCCGTCCGCTCACAGACATTTACGACCGCGATTTCGTTCAGCGTACATTGCATAGAATCGAACACACCGGATTGAAGTTTGACGCATTGCAAAAGTTGCTTGATGAACAGGCAGGCGTTGCGACGCAGTCATTTGTCCTCATCATTGATGAAATCAACCGAGCAAATATCTCCAAAGTTTTTGGCGAAGTAATCACACTGATCGAGGATGACAAACGCGAAGGCTCGACGAATGCAATCAAGGTCAAATTGCCGTATTCAGGGGACGAGTTGGCGGTTCCGTCCAATTTGTACTTGGTGGGAACGATGAATACGGCAGACCGATCAATTGCGCTACTCGACAGCGCCCTGCGGCGACGATTCGACTTTGAAGAGCTTCAACCGGAACCCGAACTGCTACCAAAGATAGAGAATAGCCAGCTCGATCTTGCTGCTTTGCTCAGGAGCTTAAATGAGCGCATTGAGTTCGTTTACGACCGCGATCACACAATTGGCCACGCATATTTCATCCATGTAAAGACGCTACGTCAACTTGAGGTGGTTTTTAGACGAAGGATCATTCCGCTTTTGCAGGAATACTTTTACGAGGACTTATCCAAAGTTCGCCAAGTTCTAAATGACAATTCCGGGAGCTTTATCGAGTCGCTTTCGTCAGCTCCAAGTGGATTCGATGACGTGACTGGCCAAGAGGCCGGAACCAGATATAGGGTGCGAGTGAGTGCGTTTCCAATTGAAAGCTATTTGAGTATTTACCGATAAAACCGTGTCGCTAATATCCATCCGGGAATTTGACCGTCTTCACGTCGGCGATGTGGAAGTTGATGGCCGACAGCCACGCATTACAGCATCCGTCGCTACATATCTTCGGAGTTTGAGACGCACTCATGGATTCGATGTATTTAAGTTTGCGGATGAGACAACTTTAAGTGCACAACAATATGTTGGTGTGGCGCAAGCCGGCGACGTGACCATTGAAATACTGCCAAAGGTAGAGGGAATCGACGGAGCGACAATGCGCCAGAACTTGGTGGGCATGTTGTCGGTAGCGTTGGAGTTGGAGATAAGTGCAGGCGAAGTGGCGCGGGTATCGACGCAGCAGCATGGCATTCTCGAAGTATTTATTCGGCTCTTTTGCGACAAACTTTTCGCGCAGGTTCATCGTGGACTTGTGAGACGCTATGAAGCACGTGAGGAAAATCTCCGATTTCTGCGGGGCAGACTTGCCGTCATTGAACAAACAAGACTCAATCTCACAAGTCCGGAGAGGTTGTACTGCCGATTCGATGAGTTTCAAGAAGACAACGCCCTAAATCAGATTCTGAAGGCAGCGGTTAAGCTTCTACGGCGGTCTTCGCGTGACTTGGGGAATCAGAAGAAACTTGCCGAACTCTCACTGGTGTTTGCGGGCGTGTCGGATCTTGCCAGGCAAACTCTTCCATGGGACAAAGTGGCGTTTGACCGGATAAGTGATCGTTATCGGCCAAGCTACAAATTGGCAGAACTGTTTCTGACGAACGCGCCGCCCGACGTGGGAGGAGGAAGTGCGATTGGCTTCTCTCTTTTCTTCGACATGAATGTACTCTTTGAGGAGTACATCGGGCGCGTTGCGGAAAGTGCGCTAAGAGCAACGGGATGCCGCATCACGCGACAAGGACCCATGCGAAATTTGGCGTGGGACGAGGCAAGCAAGCAAAAGGCGTTCACATTGAAGCCAGACGTGGTTGGGATGAAGAATGGCCAAGCCGCCTGGATTATTGATACGAAGTGGAAGCGACTTAGCCTTGAAAAGTCGAAAGACGGTGTCGTTCCGGCCGATGTCTATCAGATGTACGCGTACGCCAATAGTTACGCATGTGCCGACGTCATACTTCTGTATCCACACCATTCAGGGCTTGATGGTACGACAGGCGTTAGATCGAGCTATGCACTAACGCCACCGCTCGCGGAAGCAGGAGCAGGCAACATAAAGCGAATTCGCATTGCTACGATTGATCTGTCCGAGCTGAAAACAGTGGCGAGTCAGTTGCGTTCGACTATGTTTGGGCTGGATGCGGTTGTAGCGGCAGCGTAAGTATAGTCACGCCGATATATCAAGTAGAAGTGGCTAAAACTGACGACTTATCAACTTTGCAAAACACCAATTGTCTCTTGTTGATGGGACGCAAATTCTCAGCGCAACCCCTTCGCAAACACAGGAGCCAAGAACATTGCTCACTTCGGCAACATCATCCCCCGCTTCTGCATCGCCACCCTTACCCGATTCGGGTAATCGCTGATGATGCCAT
>JAYURJ010000201.1:0-3438 GCA_043756275.1 Betaproteobacteria bacterium
GTTTGTATTGGCCGCGAGCGACAACGTGGCGGCGACCATCACGCCGCAACACCTGTTGTTCAGCCGCAATGCGATTTTCAAGGGCGGACTGCGCCCCCACTTTTACTGCCTGCCGGTACTCAAACGAGAGGAACACCGCGTTGCTTTGCTGACAGTGGCCACCAGCGGGAACCCCAAGTTCTTCCTGGGCACCGACAGCGCACCACATCCGCAAAATATAAAGGAGGCGAGCTGCTGCGCCGCAGGTTGCTACACAGCGCCACACGCCATGGAGCTTTATGCAGAAGCGTTCGAAACTGTGGACGCGCTCGATAAACTCGAAGCTTTCGCAAGTTTTTTCGGTCCGGATTTCTATGGGCTTCCGCGAAACAAGGGACGCATAACACTGAAGAAAGAAAGCTGGAGGGTGCCGGAAGTGGTCGAGTATGCCCACGCCGCACTGGTTCCGCTGCGCGCCGGTGAGCGCATGCACTGGCGCTTTGTTTCATAGCAACCGCGATGGATTGGGAACGCGCCAAGCAGCAGTTTTCCACGCCGCCATTTGATTCATTGCGTACACCGCTTGACGGGTTGATTGCGGAGGTAGCATGGCCGGGCATCGGCAGGCTCAATGAAGTTGCTGTCGGCTTCAAAAACTTTCGCGGCCAGCCGATTCGATTTGTCGCTGATGACAGCGCCGCCGCTGCGCCACACTACGAAACCCGCATCGCCGAAACCGGTGAAATCACCACCCGCGAAAATTGGCACGACTTCTTTAACGCGATGTCATGGCTTTCGTTTCCAGATGCAAAAAGCGCGATCAGCGAAATGCATGCACGACTGTTGTCGGCACGTGGCGCTAAAGAAGCTCGCGAGCGTTCCGCACCGCGCGATGTACTCACGCTATTCGATGAAGGCGGCATCATCGTCACAAGCAGCGATGAATCGCTGCTTGAGCTGATTCGACGCTTTGAATGGAAAGCGTTATTTGTTGATCGTCGCCGCGATGTGATCGCGTGCATGAACTTCCGTCTATTCGGTCATTCGATGCTGGAAAAAGCACTCGATCCCTATGTTGGCGTGACCGCAAAAGCCGTCTTGTTGTTAGTCGATGACAGCTTCCTCGTGTCCAGTCCTGCCGCGAAGATGCGCTACATCGACCAGCGCTCCGCTGCCTGGCTGATGGATGAAACGAATCTGACATCATCGAAAAACTTCTCACCATTACCGTGGCTGGGCGTACCAGGTTGGTGGAAAGCGAATGAATCGCCCGCCTTTTACGACGATCAACAATATTTCCGCAGTGGGCGTATGCGCAACGGGACTGCCCAAAGCGTCGAGTAGCTGCGTGATACCATGTTCCTGGAAGCGCGCCAGACGGTCGCTGCGAAGTTTTTTTTCGTAGAGGAAAGTCCGGACTCCACAGGGCAGGGTAGTGGGTAATCCCCATCCACCGCGAGGTGAGGATCAGAGCAACAGAGACGAGCCAGTTTAGTCTGGGTGAAACGGGCAATCTCTACCTGGAGCAAACCCAAATAGGCAGGCGTTGACGTGTGTCCCGCGGAGCCTGCGGGTAGGGTGCTTGAGGCGCACGGTAACGTGCGTCCCAGAGGAATGACCGTCATAGCACGCAAGTGCCGTAACAGAATCCGGCTTATCGGTGCGCTTCCATTTTCCAGTCGAGTGTTTCCATGCGTTCGCCGAGGCGCTGCATATCGCTAACGTGGCCGCGTTTTATGGCGGCTTGCTGGTATTCGAAAGCGGCCATCGCGGTCAGCATGCGAGGCAAGCCCAGCTCTGAATCTGATCCTGCTTCCCTCATCGGCGATGCGCACGTACTGTTTGGGTTGACCGTGAATCTCTACATTGCCTTTGCGGAACCGCGCCTCTGCGGGGTCTCGATAGCCCGCTCAGCATTTCGGCGACTTGCGCTTCTTGCCAATCGCGCTGCGTGCTTCAAACTTCTTGATATGTTCAGGCGCGAATGGAATCTTGCACGCGCCGACCAGGTCGACGGCGACTTTGCCGATGCCGTTGGCCGTATCGACCGCAAACTTGTGAAGCGGTTTGACGTGGCAGGCGACGGCGATGACGAAACTGTTCATCACGTATTTGACGCGATTGGGCTGCTTGCTGATCGTCTTCGCTACACGTTGCAGGAGCGATTTTATCTCGGCAAGATCGAGGTCTGCGTCTTCCTTAATGGCAACCATGCTGCTGTATGTCCCCCAGCCCGCGGATGCGATGGCTTCGTTCTTGGAATCCATCCACTTCAATGCAATCTCTCGCCCGTGCGGGCTCGCAGACGCCACCCACGGGACCGTGAATTCGGCGACCATGCCCCAAGTGGCACCTTCGACCCACTTTTGCAGGTCCTTTTTGGTCATCTTCGCGTCGTCCGCGATTAACCCGGCTAAGTACATTGCGTCGGCGATGCCGGTGTCGTAGAGATCCAGCGCGAGTTGGTAGTCCATCTTGACGCGCTTCTGGATCTTCTTCATGTCCTCGACCTTGACGCCGAGGCAAGGCTCCTGGGCACCGTGGGTCATCCAGGTTTTCTTTGTCTGTGCGTTGCCTAGCTTTTTGAGTTCAGCGACGACGTCGTTGGCGGTCATTTACGTTCTCCCCCAGGTTGCATGCAACGCGCGACAGATACTTCGGGTACTTCGGACACTTCGAGCTGTTCTTGTAGCGTTCGCAGGCCCTATGCGAGCACTAAATGAAGAGCCGATATTACCACCCGCGTCGGCGGTATTCGAGCGATTGCCGCCGAAAACAAAAAATGCCGCATCGCTACAGTGAACCTCACCAATACTTCGCACCACTGATTCCACATCTGGTCGCATTTCGGTGCATTGCACCTTTACGTGAACATGCTTGCCGCGCAGAATCCAGCCACGAATTTCTGCGCACGGCGCTGGAGTGTGATTCGCCGCTGACGCAATTGCGTTAAAAGGGAAATGAAAATGATAAAAAATATTGCAGTCGTTTTGCTTGTGATATGGATCGGCGCAGTCAGCGCGCAAACAGGAGCACCTCAAGCCGTAAACAATTCGCTGACACCTACTGCAACCGTTGCTGCCGTTCAGGAAACGTCCGCCGCAAAAGTTGACAAGATCGACCCCGCTGCCGTCACCAAGGCTTTTGTGAATCGCCTGCAAGGCGAGGCGCGTGCGAAATCGGATGCCTACGCTGAGGGCGGCTACTGGCTCCTGCTCTGGAACTTAATATATGGATTGGTCGTCGCCTGGTTATTACTTTCGACGCGGATGTCTGCGCGCATCCGCGATTTTGCAGAGCGCTGCACGCATCGCCAGATTCCGCAATCGTTCATCTATGCGTTGGTGTATGTGCCGCTAACGGCGTTGCTCACGTTGCCGATCACGTTTTACGAGGGCTTCTATCGTGAGCATCAATACGGGCTTTCCAATCTCTCATTTTTGAGTTGGCTGGGTGAGG
>JAYURJ010000202.1:0-31428 GCA_043756275.1 Betaproteobacteria bacterium
CCGGCAATGCCGGAGAGGATCAAACCGGTGGCGACAAACGCTGCATGCGGCACCGCGCCGTGCCGGGTACGCAATCTATCGATCTGCGCGGCGACCACCGGCACCAGCAACACCATCATCACCGAATAAATCATGATGATGCGGCCCGCCATCGCAGCCGAGCTGCCGGTGGAAGACAGAAAAAGCGGGATCAGATAAAAGCAGTAGGCCACCAGTAGCAACTTTGCAGGCACTGCCGCCAGCAGCAACAGCCCTGCAAAGCGAGGATTGGCGAGCGGATTGACGCGCATTGATTTTGTCGCGGGCATCGCGCCTACGAGGGCCACAGGGCGTGGCTTTGGCGCTGATTTAGGCAGCGTAACCCAGCCAATCATCCATGCCAATCCAGCGAGTGCTGCGGCGATCATGAAGGTGGTTCGATAGCCCAAACCATCAGCGAGCAGACCACCCACGGATGGCCCACAAATCATCGACACCATGATCACCGACACGAACGTTGCCAAGCCTTTGGCGCGTGTTACTTTGTTGGTGTAATCGAGCACGATGCCTTGCGCGGCAACAAACGCAATCGCCCATGCGACCCCGGCACCCGCACGCCAGACTAGCAACCCGTGCAGCGTTTCTGCTTGTGCGGCCATCAGATGCGCGACCACCCCGATTGCCGCACCAAACAGGAATGCCTTGCGGCGGCCCAGCCGTTCGCTCCAGCCACCCAGCACGGGCTGCGAGACGGCGACGATGAGCATGAATAAAAATATTGGCAGGCCGACGACCCAGTGCGCGGGAATCGCGATTGGCCCAACTGACATGGTGCCCGCAAAAATCGGCAGAAAGCCGCGAGAAAGATCTTCCGCCAGCAACAGCAGAAAAAACGGCGCACGCATACTGCCCAGCGCGGCCTTCGGATCGAGAACGGCTTCGCGCGATGCCTTGAGATGCAACTGAAAGCGATCACGCACATCGCGCAGACCGATGATGGCCGCGCGCGCTGATGGATTGGATGCAGTGCGGTCGATACCGGGCGCACGCCGATCCCGCAGACGCTCCCGCAACAATGCCCGACACTCGCGGTATTGATGCAGCGCTTGTTGCTGGGCATCGCGGGTGGCGTTGGCCAAGTCTTTGAGGGCACCGGAGAAATTGGCAGAAACGGAACTGGCCAAACGCCCGCTCGCGATCTTGGAAAGACTCGCCACGAGCGTATTCAACGGCGAAACAACAATAGGCCCTGCCAAAAAATAGATCAGCTCCAGCGTGACAAATCCGGCAACGATTAGTATCACCAAAAAATCCAGCATAAGCTCCGAAAACAAACGCGCCACAAAGCGCGGATCGACAGCGACTTCAAGCAACTCGCTCGTTCCGGCAGCAGACGCAATCGGCACGCTCTCCACCAGCGCTTCCACCAAGCCATCGCTATTTTCTGCGCGTGCGTTGTAAAGCGGTGCACCGGCAACCACGACGCTGATACGTGACAATTCTGGGTGTTGCTGACGTGTATCAGCTAGTTTTTCAGATACGCCCGGCATTTTTTCGAGCGGGATGCCCAACTCTGCGGCGCGGTCGAAGGTGCTGGCCAGTGAGCGGGCAACACTTTCAGCTTTGCGCATCGTCTCATACGTGAGCACGCTATCGGTCAGGCTGAACGCAAACCACGCAATCACGGCCATCGCAGTGGCGATGGTGATGAGCACGATGCCCAAGCCCGCGAGGGCGAGTTTGCGCGCAGGGGTTGGCTGTGTCATTTGCTGATCGTTCCGTGCTGCTCGCGCCAGGTTGTCAACGCAGTCTGCGCGCCGGTAAACTGGTTCTTTGTCGCCGCGATCAAGCCATCCCAACCACCGTGAAGCGGTTTTGCACCAATATTGTTACCCGCCATTCGGGCCGCAGCGGATTTCACATCACGCTCGAATCGCCACGCGAGCAGTGATAGCGCGATAAACAGCGCCGCCGCACTGACACCGAAGGCCGTCAACGCGACCGGCCTCAAGCCATCACGCAATTGATCCCGTGTGGCGCGGCCTTCCGCGGCCGAATATCTGACCGCGACATAACCCTCAATAACATCAAAATTATTTTTCACCACCGTGCCGGCGACAGCGTCATCGTCGGCCAGATATCGCCAGAGCCCACCGCGCGCAGTGCCCAAGGCTGGCTGCCAAGTCAGCGTTGATTGGCCGACGCGATCAGCTTCGGTGGAATAAATGGCTTTGCCTTGCGCATCAAGGATGTCGATGCGCGAAATGGCGGCATCGGCTTGCTGGCGGCGTTGCATTGCCTGTGGCAGCGCACTGAGTTCTGAAAAATTCAATCCCAGCGCCATGCTTTGTTCGATGATGTGATCGACTTCTTTGGCAATCAGTTCAAACCGACCATGCCGCAATTCGCGATGCGTGCCCTGCACTTTGAACAACACCAGCAGATAAGTCATGCCGACGGCAAAGGCCGCAATGCTGACCGAGAGGATGAACATTTTTCGATACAGCGGGTTCATTTGCGGTGTGTGTGGTAATTATTATTAACGCGCATGGGCGGCTGATTACGTTCGGACTGCAACCGCTTCCGCCGGTGTCCGCGCGGTCAGGTTTTGAATGTGTATTTCCACCGCAGGCCATTCTGAATCGAGAATGCTGTAGTAAACCGACGAGCGCACCGTGCCATCGGCGAGGATGATGTGGTTGCGCAAGATCCCTTCGCGATAAGCGCGGATGCGTTCGATGGCGTCGAGCGAACCAAAATTGCGATGATCAATCTTGAATTGCACGCGTATCGCCTTCAATGTCCCAAACGCATGGCGAAGCATCAGGTACTTACTCTCCAGGTTTAATCCCGCACGCTGGAAATCGAGGCCGATCCACGTGCCGATTTCAACCACGCGATTGTCAATTTCAATTTCCATGAACCGCGTCGTGCCGACTGCCTTGCCTGTTTTGACGTCGATGATCGCAAACGGCAAATCTGATCCTGCGTGCTGGCGCGCCATCAATTCCTTGACCAGCCCCGCCATGCCCTCCTTTCTGTAAACGCGTGAATCCAGCAAGTAGCGCCAGATGGTGCGCTTACCATCGGGCGAATCCTTGCATGCGCTGTCAAGGTCAGGAATATGCGCTTCCGACAGCGGCTCCAGCCGGGTCAGGCGACCGTTGAGCGTGATTGGCTGAATGTCCATGGTGGTTATCCTTTTTTGGGGACAGGTAAAAAATTGTGCGCCGACTTGAGTGTAACCAACCACAGGGGGCGCGACAATGGGAGTGAAACGGTGTTGGCCTGTGCGGACGCGTAAAATCCAGTTGTGCCTGCCTTGATGATGCCTAAATTGGCTCGATTCATCGTCATCATTCCGCACCTCTGCTACCCCTCAAAAGTCCCAGCATGCCCCCCAATCACGCCACATCCACTGCAATAAGTCCTCCCCCCGTTGCGGGCAGCAGCACCGCCGCAACTCCTGTCCAAACGAAAAGCGATTGGCGCGTTATTCGATCGTTAATTCCCTATCTGTGGGATTTTCGCTGGCGCGTCGGGCTTGCGTTGACCTTCCTGGTCACCGCCAAAGTCGCCAATATCGGTGTGCCACTGCTATTGAAAGAAATCGTCGATTCGCTGGATAAATCGAAAGCGGTGCTGGTGGTGCCCTTTGCGCTATTGGCCGCTTACGGGTTGCTGCGTTTGTCCTCCACGCTGTTCGGTGAATTGCGCGATATCGTATTCGTGAAAGTCACCCAGCGTGCGGTACGCAAGGTGGCGCTGTCGGTGTTTCGGCATTTGCATGCGCTCTCACTCAGGTTTCATCTGGATCGGCAAACCGGTGGGGTGACGCGCGATATTGAACGCGGCTCGCGCGGCATTTCGACGCTGATGTCGTTCATGCTTTTCTCGGTGATCCCGATCATCCTCGAAATCACGCTGGTGACGATTCTGCTGGCGAAAAAATTCGATATCTGGTTTGTCGTCATCACGCTTTCAGCCATTCTGTTTTACATCATCGCCACCATCAGCATCACCGAATGGCGCACCGCGCACCGGCGCCAAATGAACGACATGGATTCAAAGGCCAACACCAAGGCCATCGATTCGCTGCTCAATTACGAAACCGTGAAGTATTTTGGCAATGAAGAATACGAGGCCGGTCGGTACGACAAAAACCTGCAAAGTTACGAAGCCGCTGCCACCAAGAGCGAAATTTCACTGGGGCTGTTGAACGTCGCGCAAAGCTGTGTCATTGCCGCAGCCGTGACGTTATTAATGTGGCGTGCAGCCGACGGTGTCGTCAAGGGCGAGCTCACGCTGGGTGATTTGGTGATGGTGAATGCGCTGCTGATCCAGCTCTACATTCCGCTTAATTTTCTCGGCACGATGTACCGCGAGATCAAACAGGCACTCACCGACATGGAAAAAATGTTTCGCCTGCTCGGTGAGAATCGCGAAATCGCCGACAAGCCAAATGCGGGTTCACTCGTCGTTCATGGTGCCGACATCAAATTTGATCGCGTCAATTTTGGCTACGACGCCAAACGCCAAATCCTGTTCGATGTGAGTTTTGAAGTGCCTGCCGGACACACTGTCGCCGTGGTCGGCTCCAGCGGCGCGGGCAAATCGACACTGTCGCGATTGCTGTTCCGGTTTTACGACATCAATAGCGGCAGCATCAGCATCGATGGGCAGGATATCCGTGATGTCACGCAGGCCAGCGTGCGCGCCAGTCTCGGTATCGTGCCGCAGGACACCGTGCTCTTCAACGACACCATCCGCTACAACATTGGCTACGGTCGGCCCGGTGCGACGGAGACTGAAATCGAAGATGCCGCGCGACGTGCCCACGTGAGCGGATTCATCGAGCGGTTGCCCGATAAATGGCAAGCCATGGTCGGCGAACGCGGCTTGAAGCTTTCCGGCGGCGAAAAGCAGCGTGTGGCGATTGCGCGCACGCTACTAAAAAATCCGGCGATCATGATTTTTGATGAAGCCACCTCCGCACTCGATTCCGCCACCGAGAAATCTATTCAGGCCGAATTGAAAGACATCGCCAAAGACCGCACCACGCTCGTCATCGCACACCGCCTCTCCACCATCATCGACGCCAACCAGATTCTGGTCATGGATCAAGGCCGCATCGTCGAGCGCGGAAATTTCCGTGAGTTGATTGAGCAGAATGGGAAGTTTGCGGATATGTGGAGATTGCAGCAGCAGGAAGAGGGGAAGGACGCGTAATTCCAGTTGGCAGCACAAGTTGTAGATTGGGTTAGATGCGAAGCGTCGAAGCCCACATTGGTCTAAATTTACCCGTTGATTGTTGGGCTATGGTTGCGGCTAAGCTAAGTATCTACGCAACTGGGCGGTGCAGACGGTTCCCTCCGAAAAACAAGCTGCTGCTTTTCATGATTCTGTTAATGGTGGTGTTGGACAACGCCGCGACGCGGAGGATATTTATTTGGCGGATTGATTTCTAAATGTGACCTCACCGCCTCAGCCGAGCGGGTCTTTTCACGACAGAAGCTGAGGTTACGCCGATATGGAAACATCTGCCGATACGCAATTTGGGCAGGACGACCAATAGCGCGTTGGCTATCTGCAAATAGGAGTATCAAATTAATTAACAAAATGCTACTATTACGCGCCGTAACGCTCCCATCGGAGAAAAATTCATCACACGGTGGTCATGACAGGGAGGTCAAATTGCGGCGCTATCCATTTTTCACCATCGGACTGACGGTGGTATTAGCTTTTGTTTTGCCCGATGCTCTCGCTGCGCGGTTGGATCGTGCAGCGTTGCGCGGAGCGACTCCACTAAACAAGCCGGCGCTGTTCGAACGTAACGATGGCCAGTTCGCAGCGGATATCGCGTTCCGTGCCAATTTTGCGCAGCTTGACGCGGCCATTCACACCAACGGTTCTTTTACGATATTGCCCAAGCCAGGCATGTCGGCCGGCGCATCGCCTGTCCGCTTTGCTTTGTCGGGCGCAAATAGCAGACATACCGCTCGCGCCGAACACGAACAATCTTATCGGACCAATTATTTTCAGGGTGGCGAACGTCCGATAAACATCCATGATGTGCCGCACTTTGCACGTGTGCAGTTCGACGAGGTCTATCCGCGCGTCGGATTGGCCTACTACCCGGCCAATGGCAAGCTCGAATACGACTTCATCGTCCTGCCTGGAGGCGATACCAATCAAATTTCCTGGAAAGTATCTGGCGCGCAATCGGTCAAGGTTTCGACAGACGGTGACCTTGTCGTTCATGCGGCATCGGGCGAATACGTGCAGCGAAAGCCACATGCTTACCAGACTATTGAAGGCGAGAAACGCCCGGTCGATGCGGCGTTTCGCGTCGCGAGCGACGGTACTGTCGGTTTTGCCTTAGGAAAATATGACAAAAGTGCGACGCTGGTGATCGATCCGGTGATCGAATACGCGTCGTACCTCGGCGGTTCCGGCGATGACTCGCCGCGCGCGGTGACAATTGGCCCGGACGGGTTTATCTACGTGACAGGCTTCACCAACTCATCCGATTTTCCGACCGCGAGCGCCTACAGTGCGCGGCTGGGCGGTGTGAGCGACGCGTTTGTCTCCAAGATCAACCCAACGACCGGGGCACTGGTGTATTCAACCTATCTAGGCGATTCGCGCAATGCCGACAACGGCATGGGAATTGCCGTCGATAGCGCAGGTAGCGCCTATATTACGGGTCTGGCCGGCGCAAAATTTCCCACGACTGTGGGCTCCTATGTTGCATCGTCGACCGCTAAGTCCGGCTTTCTGACCAAGCTGTCGCCGGCCGGCAATGCGCTTACCTATTCGACGCTGATACCCGGCACGCAGCCCCGCGCAATTGCAATCGACGCGCAGGGCCGTGCCGCAATCGCCGGGACGGCTGGCAGCAGCTTTAGAGCGACAACCGGCGCGTTTCAAACCGTCTTTAGTGGAGACAATACGTTTTCCAGCGCCGACCTGACGAACACCGGCGACGCCTTCGCGCTGATGTTGAATTCAACCGGCAGCGCACCAGTATTCGCAACCTACTGTGGCGCTGAGGCGTATGACGATGCCGCCGGCATTGCCATCGATACTGCCGGAAATATCTGGGTCGGCGGTGCCAGCGAATCGTCCGGATTGCTCATGCAAGGTGCTTTCCAACCGGCATCAGGCGGTGGTCGCGACGCCTTCATCACGGCGTTTACGTCATCGGGTCAGCTGATCGCATCGAGTTATCTCGGCGGTTCTCAACGCGAATATGCAGTCACGGGACTAGCTGCGGACCCCTACGGCAATGTCGTCATGGCCGGTGAGACGGAGTCCGATAATTTCCCCACCGTTAATGCGCTTCAGAGCCGGGGGAGCATCGCGACAATCTATACTTCAACTCGCAAAGGGTATATCGCGAAATTTGCCCTATCGCCTCTACGCATCGTGTTTTCTACCTTTCTCGGCAGCAATGCCAACAACGGCGATACGCTTAGTGGCGTGACGGTGGATCGTGCAGGCGATATCCATGTGGTTGGCCAGATGAATGCTGAAGTAATCACGCGTTTTTCGTTGCAGTCCGCGTTTATGGGTGGTGCCACCATTCTGTCCCGCTACACCAACGGTCGCGCCGTCTTTGCCATGGGCATCGGTCGTAATGGACATACACGACACTACGCGACGCTGCTCGCCCCGTGCAAGGAAGCGAACTTCTGTACAGATCGGGCAATCGGCAGCCGACTGGCGGGAGAGGTCGTTGTCGCGGGTTCCACCTTTGCCGATTGGGTGCCCATTGCTGCGGCAAATACCAAGCCCAAGATCGCCGGCAAATTGCCCATCCCACAGGACGGTTTTCTGATGACGCTCGATCTGCACCGGGCGGATTTGGTGCTGACTTCCAGCTCGTCGGCCACCACCAGCAATTGCTCGGTGGCATTGCAGGCCATCTCTTAAGGTCCCATCACGAGTGGGACGGTGACTTTTACGGATGGTGCGGTCACGCTCGGCACAGCAGCGCTCGTCGAAGGCGTGGCAAACATAACCACGTTGCTGCCGACAGGTATCCACACCTTGCGCGCCACGCTCGGCGGCACACAAAGTCCCGCGCTTTATCTGCCGGTCGCGCGCGCGCGCGCGCGGCGTTTGCTTATAAAAATGGGACATGACAATATGAAAACCACCCATTTATTCCGGCACTTGCTAGGCACACTGATTGCAGTAGTCGCCACGGCAATCTCCACTCTCGGCTACGCCGCGCCCAACCAGGCACCCGTCGCGACGCTCACCTCACCGGCGACTGGTGCCAAATACAACGCACCGGCTTCCATTTCGCTTAGCGCCACGGCAAGCGACCCGGACGGCAGCGTTGCGCGCGTGGACTTTTACAATGGCAGCACGGTAATCGCCAGCACGACCACTGCACCATATGCCGCCACCTGGAACAACGTGCCTGCCGGCACTTACATATTGAAAGCCACTGCCGTCGATAACGCCGGCAAGGCAGGCAGCTCCGCAACGGTGACTGTGACGGTGATTGCCGTCACCACCCAAATCATTTCACCCCCGGCCGGCGCGGTGCTGCCCATCGATCCGATCACCGTGAGCGGCACCTTCACTGGTGCAGCCGATACCACCGTCATCGTCACCGCTGGCGAGGGCCATAGCAAACTGGCCAGCATCACCGGCAATACCTTCACCGCAGACGGAGTAGAACTTGCGCCGGGCAGCAACACGATCGAAGTCGGCGTTGCGCGCCGCGACGGCAGCAGCGAAGTCGCCACGCGCAACATTACCGCCGTGCCGGCACCGCTGGTGGTGCTGACCAGCCCGGCCACCTTCGGGCCGTTCCCCATACCCACCACCATTGCGCTCACGGCCGAAGCGCTCAGTCCGGGCGGCTCGATCAGCAAGGTGGAGTTTCTCGACAACGGTACCGTGGTTGGCACCGTGACCAGCCCGCCCTACACGATGCCCTACACGCTGACCCAGGCCGGCACGCGCAGCCTTTACGCGCGTGCGACCGACGCCATCGGCCAGGCCACAACCTTGTATCCGCCAGTCGACGTCATCGTCGCCTCGGCACCACCGGTGGTGAACCTCACCAGCCCGTTGACCGGCAGCAGCTATCGCGTCGGCGCACCGGTGCCCTACGCCGCCACAGCATCGGATCCGGACGGCACCATCGCGCGTGTCGAGTTTCAGGTCAATGGCATCCTCGTCGCCACAGTGACTACTGCGCCTTACACGGCAAGTGTGCCAATCGATTGGCTGGGCACCCGCACCGTCACCGCACGTGCAATCGACAACACCGGTGTGGCCACGACCAGGTCGTCGGTATCGATTACCGGTACGGCAAACCAATCGCCTGCCATTACGCTCGATCAACCCAGCGCAGGACAGACTGTATCCGCCGGTGCAGCAGTGCCGCTCGCGGCCACCGCCAGCGACAATGATGGTTCCATCGCCAAGGTGGAATTTTTCGCCAACGGCACCCTCATCGCCACCAAAACGGCAACGCCCTACACGGCGACGTGGACAGCGGCCGGCAGCGGCAGTATCACGCTCACGGCGCGTGCCACCGACAATGACGGCGCGACGACGACCAGCGCGGCGGTGACCGTGACTGTCGTGACCAATCAAGCGCCGACGGTGACCCTCACCAGTCCGGCCAACGGCGCGAGTTTCACCGCACCCACCAGCGTGATGCTCGCCGCGACGGCCAGCGACAATGATGGCACAATCAGCAAGGTCGAGTTCTTCGCCGGTACGCAACTGCTCGCCACACTCACCGCAGCACCCTACATATACACCTGGAACAACGTCCTGCCGGGCAACTACACAATCATCGCCAAAGCCACCGACGACAAAGGTACTGCGACGAGTGCGCAGGCGTTGATTTCGGTCGGTGGCACTGCGGTGTCGATCACCTCGCCGATGAATGGACAAGCGTTCATTGCACCGGCCAGCTTCACTTTAACCGCCACCGCGTCTACATCTGCGGGCACCATCACAACTATCGAATACCTCGATGGCACGCAATCGCTTGGCACCTTTACCGGAAGCCAGACGCCGTTTACCGCCACACTGCCGCTGACTGGTGTGACCATCGGCATGCACAACTATTCCGCGAAAGCGACCACGAGTAGTGGTGGTATCGTCACCAGTGCGCCCGTGACAGTCACCATTGCCGCCGGTCCGACCGTGAGTCTTGCTTCGCCGGGCAACAACAGCATGGTCGTGGCACCCGGCATCGTTCGCTTTTCTGCTATCGCCGACGGTGCCGGCGCGACGGTGTCCAAGGTGGATTACTTCAATGGCACGACCTTGATCGGCACGGCAACGACACCGCCGTTCGACTTTGCATGGGCCAACGTATCGGCGGGCAGCTATGTATTGAAAGCGCGCGTGACCAGCAGTGCGGGCCTTACTTCGGATTCCAGTCCCGTCAGCGTCAGCGTCAACGTCATCAACGCACCCACAGTTACTGTGGATCCTGGGCAGAATGGCCGCACGGTAAATGAGGAGTCAACATTGATCACCGGCACCGTACAGACCCCGCCCAACTCCGCCGTCACCGTCAACGGATCATTGGCGACCGTGACCGACGATGGCAAGTTTTTCGTCAACGACCTGCCGCTGGTCGAAGGCGCCAACGCGCTCACCGTCAAGGTCACCACGCAGGACGGCCAGACCAGTAGCCAGGCGCTTAACATGACCCGCATGGGCAGTGCCGGCTTCAAGGTATCGGTGGAGCCGGCAGACGGCTTCGCACCCCTCGCCGTCAGGATCAAGGTTGAAGACTTGGGCCCGTCACCGCTCACGCATGGGTTCGAGCGCATCGAGTTCGATCTCAATGGCGACGGCACACCGGACTACATCGCGACCAGTCTGGATACGGCCAATTTCACCGCCACTTTTCAGACGGGAATGGCGACCATCCGCGTCACGATCAAGGCGCGCGATGTCAACCAGAATCTGGTGACGATTTATACCACCGAGCGGCGCATTTATGCGTTTGATCCGATTGCGCGCTATAACATGGTGAAGGGTGTCTATGCTGATATGTTGGCGAGGTTGACGGTTGGCAGCGTCGATCAAGCGGTTGGCCTGATTACCGAGACGACGCGGGAGCAGTTTCGGGCTTTCTTCAATTCCCGGGGCAGCAATCTCGCTGCGGACGTTGCAGCGCTTGGGAAGTTGGAATCCGGAAATGTCGGTCATGATCAAGCGCGGTTGCGGATTACCCGCGATGAGACGGATGGAAAATTCGGTTACTACGTTTACCTGATGCGCGATGGCGACGGTATCTGGCGCGTTGAAGGAATGTGAGGGGATGATGAAAACAACTCGGTCGGGTGTTCTCCGGCTTCTCTCGACAATCGCGCTCACGCTATTAATCGGCGGTTGCGGCGCGCGCACGATTGTTGACGAAAGCGGCAAGCCATTGGCGGGCGTACATGTGGTCGCCACCTACTGGGGAGAGGGGATGTATTTGGCCGGTACACGCGTCTCCTGTTTTCGTGTGGAGGCGCTGGTCACTGGCGCGGAAGGCAGTTTCGATTTCCCGTTCTTCTCCGGGAACTTCAATCCAATGGTGCCAAAGCGCACGCGAGACATCGGTTTTTTCAAGGCCGGTTACGAGTTGGTGTCGAATCAGACAGACTTTGCTGATCCGGTGAGAATGCGACCGTTTTCAGGGATTGCCAAGCAGCGGTTCGAACCTGGCTTAGGCGATTATGCGTTTTACAGGCGAGCTTATAGTTGCCCAAATGTTGGTGCGAAACTTCAACCGTACCTTGGCGCACTCCAAGTAGAGGCAAAACAAATTGCAAAGACCTACGAAGACCGACTATTTGTTATTGAGCTCGAATACTTGCTTGAGGAAGTTCGAACTAATTCCGCCGATGGGGTGACGGAATTCGATCCGGCAGCCACTGAGCGCATTCGGAGGGATTATGAATCGAACTTGCCCGCCATGCAAAGGGCTGATGAGAAACGGAAGCAGTTGCGTAAAGAACTGGGGAAAAGTGAATGAAAATTGTAAAAATTTCCGTCGTGATGGTGGGTGCGACGCTCGCAATATTTTCCTACACTGCTGACGCTTATGAGGTATCAACTCATGCTGGAATGAGTAACACCGCCTATGACAAGTCACTTCTCGCATTGTCGGGGACTTATGATCGCCTCGGCCTGACGAATGTTCGAACAAATTTAGGCATTAATTATTTTGATCTCTCGGATCCTAATTCCGTAAGCCCGCGCTTCGGATTGCAGTTCGACATCGACAAGTTTCCAAGTCGAGTCAGAATTCCGGACACATCATCTGCTCTCGCCTGGATCATGCGCGGTGCCGTCCGCGAAGACGATACATCGACATTCGTTTCATATCTTCCTGGCGCGGGAAACTTTCCGACGGATGATCCCTACGGCCCCATCAATCGATTTTGCAACCACTTCTTTGATCCGGTAAATGTTCGAGCACTGACGGGGTTCTGTTTTAATTCAACCCTCGACATGTCGCCCAATTGGGTGATCGGCACAGCGGATGCATTCGCGTCCCCCGTGCAACGTCAGTCGTTCTATCGCAATCACTTCTCGGTGTTCGCCGCGCGCGAAGCCATGTGGCGTGCGCTCACGTTGCGCGATAAGAATGGACTCAACATCGCGCTTGGCACGACAACTCCAGCACTTGCATCCGAACGCCTTGCCTATTGGGCGACGACGTTCCGCTCCGTGGGAGACGTGGTTCACCTTCTTCAGGATATGGCTCAGCCGCAACACACACGGAATGAAGGGCATCCCTCTGGTGCCGCAGCATGGTATGAGGCATATGCGGACGCGCGGGCGGGTGGGCCGACAATCAAACCAGCTCAGACGTTCGAGATTGACGCGGGGGCATTATCGGTTGCTGCTGGCACGCTGCGCCCACTTGACTACGAATTGCGTGATAGCACAGGAAATTTAGTCGCATATCCGATCCCGCTATTCAATAGTTACACCGACTACTGGACGACCGCGCGTGGAGCGGTGCCGCGCGACGACGCGAGCATCGCCAATGGTCTGGGCCTTGCCGACTACAGCAACCGTGGTTTTCTCACACTTGGCACGGGTCTAAACGGTGCGACAGCTTCGGAGTATCGGTTTCCGCCACGGCTGTCATCCGATCCTTCCTACACGCAATCTGATGTTGTCAATCTTTGCACAGTTCGAGTGCGAATCCCATCAAAGCAAAATATCTCCTTCGCAATGTGGTAGACGTAGCGATGCCATCCACCACAGAAAAAATAAAACTTCAAAGCCGTTCGGTTTGGAATACAACAGGCGTGTCGTTTTACACCATGAACCATTGCGTCATGGACGACAACCTGCGCCTGCTGATCCCCCGCGCAGTCGCCTACTCCGCCGGCCTCATCGATTACTTCTTCCGCGGCAAGCTCGATTTTAAAGTGCCCGACGAGAACGTCTACGCTATAGCTGACCACAGCAACGCCAGCGTCTACACCAAAGACACCGGTGGGTTCTCAAAGCTCAAGGCCAAGGTGAAGAACGCCACCGATCCGATCACGCCACCTGGCAGCGCCGTAGCAATCAATCAGGACATGACCAGCGGCAACCTGGTCGCCATCGTTAAATTCCGCCGCAACACCTGCTACGTACCCCAGACCATGCAGGGACAACCCGGTGGCCCGCTCTACTCCGGTGCTTGCCGCAGTGCCGATGAGGAAATCGTTGTGTCCAACCTTGCCGCATTGCCGACCGGCATCAACGACGACTATCAAAGTATTACGTTCGACTTTGCGAGCCTCAGCCGCATACCGATCAACGCGGTGGACGTCAATCTGCAAATCGCCTTTCGCGGCACACTCGGCACCGAACCGGATGCCGTTGCCGTCGAAACAAAGAACATCTCCGAACCGAACTTCTTTTCATTGGCCAATTACACTGACTGCCGCATACGCACGGACGGAACGGCAGAATTGGTGACCGGTGCTCCGCAGTCTTTCCAGTTCCGATTTCACGACCCGGCCACCGATACCGTCCCCGCGACCGATATCGCAACCGCCAACAACGTCCCGGCAGGGCGCTTTGCCCGTGTCGTTTTTCTCACCGATAACTTCAGCTACAAGAAGTACATGCGTGCCGATTACTCGTATTCCTTTCCAGTCGCCATGAACGACAACTTCTATCCGGTTGACAATGTCAACAATCCCCGGCCATTAGGACGAACCCGTCCATTGCCCAGTGGCGCAGGTGACCTTTATGAACACGACGGCTTTGGTTTCTATCCGGGCCTCGCCACGGACACCGGTAGTACCGGCTCGCAGCGCTGCACGGGTAATCTGTTCCCGAGCTTTACGACCGTTCCGTATCCACTAACTACGCTGAACTTCTAATCGGCCTGCGATCCCGCGTGGCAATACCTTCACCCCAGGCGGGGTCGAACTTGCGCCGGGCAGCAACACGATCAAAGTCGGCGTTGCACGCCGCGACGGCAGCAGCGAAATCGCCACGCGCACCATCACCGCCGTGTTGGCATCGCTGGTGGTGCTGACAAGTCCGGCCACCTGCGCGCACGCTGCTAAAAATCCGGCGATCATGATTTTCGATGAAGCCACCTCCGCGCTAGATTCCGCGACCGAGAAATTGATTCAGGCCGAATTGCGCGACATCGCCAAAGACCGCACCACGCTCGTCATTGCACACCGCCTCTCCACCATCATCGACGCCAACCAGATTCTGGTCATGGATCAAGGCCGCATCGTCGAGCGCGGCAACTTCCGGGAGTTGATTGAGCAGAGCGGAAAGTTTGCCCAGACGTGGAGATTGCAGCAGCAGGAAGAGGGCAGGGCGGAGTAGTTTCAACGGGCATGAAAATGTAATTTGTAGGTTGGGTGAGGCGCAGCCGTAGCCCAACAAGCGATGGTTAAACTTGAGACCGATGTTGGGCTACGACGCTTCGCCTCTAACCCAACGCAACTCAGAATCGCTGGCACGGCACTATTTCCACTTATGGAATTGTCAACGTATCCCCATAATTACCCCGGACTTTACGTCGGGGGATTTTATACGGTCTCGTCAGGCCTCATGGCGAGGTCACGCGATATACTGATATTTTTATGGAGGCCATATGCGCTATCGCATTGCCATTCACAAATCTGAAGAGGGGTTTTCCGTGTCTGTTCCTGGCCTGCCTGGTTGCTGGTCGCAAGGAGCTACTGATGTCGAGGCGGTCGAAAATATCAAGGACGCAATTCGCGAGTATCTAACGGTCGTCGAGGATCAGCTTCGCGGCGAAGAAATCCGCGAAATTGAAGTGGCTGTCTGATTTTGCCGAAAATTCCCGGCATAAATCATCTTGATGCGGTGCGTGCTTTGCAGAAAGCAGGATTTATGATCGCCCGGCAAGGCAAGCACATCGTCATGTCAAATGGCGGGCGCATTTTGACCATTCCTCGACACAACCCTGTCAATGCGTTTACGCTGGGTGGAATCGTCCGTGACGCGGGGCTAACCATTGAAGAATTTCGCGCGCTGCTTTAGCTGCCCGCCGCCCAGCTCGTCGTTCCAGAGTACGGTGTAAAAGCGCGCCGCCTCTGATGTCGGACGTTAAGTCTGCGCTCGGCAAACTAAAAAATAACGGAAAGTTTGCTCTGCCCAGCACTCTCCGCCAGCCGCACATCGAGCGTAAAAAACGCCACCACTTTCACTCGCAACGCAAGCGCCAGATGCAAGCTACCTCCGGCACGCAAACCATTTTTGCTGTTGCGCACCAGCTGCGCGGCCTGACTGAATACTTCCCGATCCAGCGGCAACAAGCGGAGATGTCCTTCGCAAAACTGATTAAATACTTTCCATGCCGCATTGCCCTGCTTGGACGTAATTTGTGAGGTGCGCTGCTTGAGTGCGAGCGCGCTGGCGAATTCGGTAACGCACCAATCGCCTGAAACCAGCGGGCGCGTTTCCTCGGTAAGCCAATTCGCGATGCGCTCGGCCGTTGTTTCGTTGGTGAGCAACGCAACCAGCACGCTGGTGTCAACATAAACCATCAGTAACGCGCTTCTTTGCGCACTGCGTCCATCACACTGGTGGTTCGTGGCAATGTTTTGTGCAGGACGGATATTTTTTTCAGCATGGCGGTTTTGTCCGCTTTTGCCGCGCTTGGGACAAGGCGCATCTCGCCGCTGGTGTTGATTGTGGCCTCAAGATAATCGCCGCAGCTTACGCCCGACTGCCTGGCGTAGCTGGCTGGCAGGCGGACGGCCAGACTGTTTCCCCACTTTGCAATTTGCAGTCGCATGACTCGCTCCTAATGTATATCCGTGTAGATACATTTTAGCGATGTGGGGGAGTGTGTCAAGCTTGCAGGGTGTGTTGCGCCGGGCCGGCATCCAAGTTTTATAGGCATCTGACAATACTGGCAAACTTGGGCCCCGGCCCGGCGCAACCCTTGTGGTTGTTCGCCGGGGAGACATTATTGGATTTTTTATTGAGCCAACAAATAGGAGGAGGGTAAAAAGTGACTAAACCCCAGCATTGACGAGCTTCACAGGCCGAAAACGCCTGTGAACCCGCCCCCATGCTAGAGGTTAATTATCTTCTCGCCGCAGGCGACAACACATTCCCGCGTGGTCGTGGCTTATCACCGGATTTGATTGAAGCGAGCATAAGCACGGCGGCGCGCAGAGTGTCGCTGCATTCCGCATCTGTCAGATTTATGCGCCCGTTCTCGCAAAGTGCGGCGCGGGCAAAGGTGCGGGTGCGCACGAGGTGCTCGTCCTGCCGCGTGTACGTGGCCAGTGCCGTATTGAAAAGATATGCGCGGCGCGGGGTGATGCCATCAGTACAGCGTTCCTTTTGCATGTCTGGTTTTGCTTGCAGGCATTTTGTGCCCGCGAGGTATCGTTCCTGATTGGCTTTCCAGGTTTCTTCAAGATCCACCGCGAAGACGCCGCCTTGAACAGTTGACTCGATCAACAGCGCTGGCGATTCAGCGCGGGGTGCTAACGTATTGTTTTCCAGCCGATCATAAATATCGGTGAATGCGCCTTTGTAAATCGCGCAACCAATTCGCCTGGCTTCGATGCATTCTTCACCCGCAAAAACGTCGCCGACGTAAATTAGCCGTACGCCGGATTTGGCTTTTGCGTCCTCTGCGAGCGCAAAGATATGATCAACCACGCAGCGCCACACTGCCGACGCGGGGTCGTCGTTAAGACAATCGTCGCGAATGAAAAGATAGCCGTCTTTCCAGCCCGATGTCGCTTTTTGCGCCGCCAATGCTTCAGCGGCCGTGCCACGCTGCAACACATTCAACACAAATTCGCCGGTACTGTGCTGCACTGATACTTCCAATCGCAATTTGTCAGGGGTCGGGCCGATCAGTGTTTCCGCAACGACACGGATCGGCGACTCCAGCAAAACAACTGGCGCAGAGAAAGCGTTGGTGACCACGAGCAGCGAAGCAAAAAAGAATTTACAGAGCTTCATGCTTTCAGAAACCCTTTCAGTGCTTCAACGACCTTGGCGGGTGCTTCCTGCATCATGCTGTGGCCGGTATCCTGGAGTGTGATCAAGGTTGCGTTGGCAAGACGGTCAGCCAGTGCCTTGCCCGCTTTTGCGGGTGTCAGCAGATCATTGGTGCCTGCCACGATCAATGTGGGCGTAGCAATGGCAGCTAGTGCAACATCGTCCATCTGAAAGGCGCGGCAGGCAGCGAGGTCTGTCGCCAATGCGCCGGGGTGACTTTGCGTTTGTAATCGCGCGTTTGCCATCATTGCTGACGTGCCGGGCGTCGGATTTTTGCCCCACTTCAACTGCGGCGCATGGCCCCAAATGTTGAGCATGTCGAAAGCTTCAGCAGGCCGATGTATTGCTGCATCCATCAAGATGTCGGTCACAGGCATTGGCACGCTTGCGCCGATCAAGGTGAGTTGCGATACCCGAGACGGATAGCGCGCCGCCACATCGAGCGCGATCAGTGAACCCATGCTGTGGCCAACCAGCGCGGCACATTTAATATTGCCGTTGTCGAGCAGATTAATGAGCCAATCAGCAGCGTTGGCAATGGATTTTTTCGCGACGCCAAAACTTTTGCCATGTCCCGGCAAATCTAGTGCCAACGCATTCCAGCCGTGATGCGCGAAGTAGCGCGCCTGCAAGGTCCAGACGCTGTGGTCGTTGGCGGTGCCGTGGATGAAGACCACGCTGGGCTTGGCGGCATCAAAATTTTTGCCGCCGGTGTAAACGTAGGCCGGTTGTTGCTGAACAAGAAATTTCATAAGCCAGCCGATTTCCCTGCCGCATACAATGCCTTCGATAAATCCTCGATCAGATCATCGGCGTGCTCGATGCCGATGGAAAGCCGGATGGTGCCCTCGCTGATGCCGGCCGCCTTCAATGCATCGGCGTCCATCCGGAAATGGGTGGTGGATGCAGGATGAATTACTAGTGATTTGGCGTCGCCGATATTAGCCAGATGTGAAAACAGGGAAAGCTTTTCGATGAATACCTTGCCTGCTTCTTTCGCATTTCCACTGCCGCCTTTCAAATCAAAACTGATCACGGCCCCTGCGCCGTTAGGCAACAATTGTTTGGCCAGTTCGTAATCCGGATGCGATTCGAGTTCAGGGTAATTAACTTTTGCCACGGTTTTATTGGCCAGCAAAAATTGCGCGATCTTTCGCGTGTTCTCGACATGTCTTGGCATGCGTACGTGCAGCGTTTCGAGGCCCTGTAAAATCTGGAATGCCGTCATCGGTGCCATCGATGCGCCAAAGTCGCGCAGGCCTTCACGACGCGCGCGCAATGCGAACGCGGCGACCGAGGATTCCTCCGACATGACCATGCCGTGGAACCCATCGTAAGGCTCGGTAAGCGTCGGAAACTTGCCGGATTTTTCCCAATCGAAGGTTCCGCCGTCGATCAATATGCCGCCGATCACCACGCCGTGGCCGGACAGAAATTTTGTTGCCGAGTGCATCACGATGTCTGCACCTTGCAGAATCGGCTGCGACAGGAAGGGCGTGGTGAGCGTGGCGTCAACCATTAGTGGCAGGCCGGCGTTATGTGCAGTAAGGGCAACGGCGGGAATGTTGAGTACATCCAATCCAGGGTTACCAACCGTTTCACCGAACAGCAGGCGCGTGTTGGGACGAATTGCTTTTTCCCACGCGTCCGGATCACGGCCGTTCACAAAAGTGGTCTCAATGCCGAATCGCGGCAGGGTGTAGCTCAATAAATTATGCGAGCCGCCGTAAAGAGCATTGGACGCAACGATATGCGACCCGCTGCCCATTAAGGTGGCAATGCCCAAGTGCAATGCTGCCTGACCACTGGCGGTGGCGATAGCGGCAGGGGCACCTTCGAGGGCGGCCATGCGCTCTTCAAATACTGACAGGGTCGGATTGGAAATACGCGAATAAACGTGTCCGGTGCGCTCCAGATTGAATAAAGAAGCCGCCGTTTCGGTGTCTGGAAAGACAAAGGATGCGGTTTGGTAGATCGGCACCGCGCGGGCACCGGTGGTGGGATCAGGCGACTGGCCGGCATGGACGGCAAGCGTTTCGAGGCGGGGATATTTGGGCGATGACATTTTTGTCGTTATTCAGTGGCTTGCAATTGAAATTTAACGCGGAGCATGAAACCTTGCTAAAACCCACTAGTTTTTGTTATGGTGTTAAACAATTCACTAATCGGTAACAAAGTGAGACTCTACTTTTCCCCTATTATCGCGATTTTTTGCGGCTCGCTGATGTTTTGCGTGCCGAATCATACGTTCGCTGAGACTGCGAAAAAAACAACCGCCCAAGCCAAAAAAGCCAAGCCCGTGCTCGTGCGTGCAAAGGCGGCGGCCGTTGCCGATCTGAACAGGGACGGCATGCCGAATTTGCTGTCGCACGCCTTTATGGTGTTCGATCCTGCCAGCGGCCGCGCGTTATTTTCCAAGAACGCCGATCAGGCCGTGCCGATTGCATCAATCACCAAGCTGATGACGGCGATGGTGGTGCTTGATGCCAAGCTGAATATGGATGAGGCGGTCATCGTTGATAAAGACGATATCGACATGCTCAAAGGTTCGCGCTCGCGCATCCCGGTTGGTGCAGCGTTTCGGCGTGAAGACCTGATGCGCCTGGCGTTGATGGCCTCCGACAACCGCGCCGCCGCCGCACTGGGCCGCACTTATCCGGGTGGCACGATTGCATTTGTTCAGGCAATGAACGCGAAGGCGCAGTTGCTGGGACTACAGAACACAAAGTTTGTTGACCCCACCGGCCTGGCACCGGGCAATGTTGCCAGCCCGCAGGATTTGGCACTATTGGTTTCAGCCGCCGCCACATTTCCGGAAATCCGCGAATTTTCAACCGCGCAGGAACTCCACGTCACACTCGCCAGCAATGGGCGCTCGATGGGTTTCAATAACACCAACGCACTGGTGCGTGCACAAGGCTGGAGCATAGGTGTTTCCAAGACTGGCTTTATCAACGAAGCGGGTAAATGCCTCGTCATGCACGCGACCATCGCCAACAATCCAGTGGTGATCGTGTTGCTCGATTCGTGGGGCAAACTCACCAGAATTGGCGATGCAAATCGCATCAAAAAATGGCTTGAAACGCAGAAGATTGCTGGGTTCACCGCCAAGCAGGGGTAATTCTCTCGCCTGTTTGCCATCGCTGTGCCCGCATGCTCAAATAGCGGCATGAACGTCGGCCTCTTTGTTACCTGTCTGGTGGATCTCGTCCGCCCCAATATTGGCTTTGCCACCTGCAAGCTTCTGGAGGACGCAGGTTGTACTGTCATCGTGCCGTCGAGCCAAACCTGTTGCGGCCAGCCGGGCTACAACTCCGGCGCGCGCGACATTGCCAAAACCCTCGCGAAAAAAGTGCTCGCAGAATTCAAAGATTGCGATTACGTCGTCGCGCCGTCCGGTTCCTGTTCCGGGCAAATGAAGCTGCATGTCGTCGAAGACTTATTCAAAGGCGAGCCCGAGGAAGCCGATTTCCGTGCACTCGCGGCCAAGTGGTATGAGCTGTCAGATTTTTTGGTGAATGTGCTGAAGGTCGAAAAGCTCACCGATAAATTTGATGGCTCCGTGACCTACCATGATAGTTGTGCCGGTCTGCGTGAACTCGGCGTCAAGTCGCAGCCGCGCGAACTATTGGCGAAAACCGGATGTACCTTGAACGAAATGCAGGACGCTGAAAAATGTTGCGGCTTCGGCGGCACGTTTTCAATCAAACTCGGCGAAATTTCCACGCGCATGGCGGAGAATAAGTGCGTCAACATCGGGGTGTCCGGTGCGAGTGCAGTTGTCGGTGGCGATTTGGGCTGCCTGTTGAATATTGAAGGCCGTTTGCGGCGCAACGGCGACATGAAAACAAAGGTTTATCACTTCGCGGAAGTTGCGGCGGGGATGGCGAAGTAATTAGTAAACTCTAGTGCTGGCGGGGGCTGCAGGCATTTTTTGTCTTGGAATGCCCGTCAAATGGCGATCTACACTTCTGAAGTGCTCTGGCGGGACGACGATGCAAGTACAAAGCATGCATTTCAAGCAAACGGCGAGCAGCAAGCTCAACGATGCCGTATTGCAAAGTGCGCTGAAGAAATCCAAGGGCAAATTCGTCGATGGCCGCGCGCTTGGCGTGGCGCAGATCGACAACTGGGAAGACATCCGCACCTATGCCGCCGCGATGCGCGACCGCGTCATTGATAACCTCGACGCGTATCTGCTCGAATTTGAACTAAATGCCATTTGCCGAGGCGCAGAAGTACATTGGGCGGAAACAGCGGAAGAGGCGAACGCGATTGTGCTGGGCATCGCGCAGCGCAATGGCGTGAAAACCATCACCAAGTCCAAGTCGATGGTCACCGAGGAAATTGCGCTTAACGATGCACTAATCGGCGCGGGCATCCGCGTGATGGAAACCGATCTCGGCGAATACATCCTGCAACTGGCCGATGAACCCCCTTCGCATATCGTCGCGCCCGCCGTGCACAAATCCAAAGAGCAGGTCGCGGAATTGTTCATGAACGCGCATCACAAGCCGCTTCTCACCGAAATCCCGGCAATGACCCGCGAAGCCCGCGAACAATTGCGCAGCTATTTTCTCGGTGCTGACATGGGTATTTCAGGTGCCAATTTTGTTATCGCCGAAACCGGCACTACCCTCACTGTCACCAATGAGGGCAACGCGGATCTGGTGACGACGCTGCCTCGCATACATTGCGTGGTCACCGGCATCGAAAAAGTCATTCCAACAATGGAGGATTTCGCAACGTTGATCCGCCTGTTACCGCGCTCGGCTATCGGCCAGTCCATCGCCAACTATTTGACATTAACTACCGGTGTGAAAGCCAGTGCTGAAACAGATGGCCCTGAACAGATGCACATCGTGCTCGTCGATGCAGGCCGCACCAAGCTCGTCGGCAGTGACATGAAAGATATGCTGCGCTGTATTCGCTGTGGTGCCTGTATGAACCACTGCCCGGTTTACCAGAACGTCGGTGGTCACGCCTATGGCTGGGTGTATCCGGGACCAATGGGTTCGGTGCTGACACCAACCTATGTCGGCATCGAAAATGCAGGTGACCTGCCCAACGCGGCAACGTTTTGTGGTGAATGCCAGGTAGTGTGCCCGGTAAAAATTCCATTGCCGGATCTGATGCGCAAATGGCGCGAGCGGCAATTCGACATGAAGCTGCGACCGTTCAGCGAGCGCTTCGCTATCTCGGTGTGGGGATTCTTCGTGCAACGTCCAGGCCTGTACGCATTTGCCACGCGCATCGCCGCACGATTCGCGGCGATGTTGGGCGGGAAGGAAAAGTTGATTCACTCGCTACCAGGCATCGACGGCTGGACGGACGGGCGCGACATGCCCGCACCTGACGGCAAGACATTTCGTGAACTCTATGCCGCGAAACTGGCGGTGAAGAAAGAGAATCCATGAGCGCGCGCGAAAATGTCCTCGCGCGCATTCGCCGACAGACCGGCAAATCGGGTGCGACAAGCGTAAGTGAACTCGCGGCCGTGCGGGCGCACATTTCCAGACATGAACGCGGACCGCTGCCGACTTTTGCACTGCACGATCCGGTGCAGCATTTCGTCGAGGAATGTGCGCGTCTTTCCACTACCATCACAGAAGTTACCGGGTTGGCCGATGTACCGCGTGAAGTGGCCGTGTATATTGCCAGCACATCGCTGCAGCCGCGTTGTGTTGGCTGGCCCGAATTCGCGACGCTCGACTGGCAGGCGACCGGTATCCAGTACAACAACCGACCGGCGAATGGCGACGACCTGATCGGCATCACCGGCTGCTTTTGCGCCATTGGGGAGACGGGCACGCTGCTACTACTTGGCGCGCCCGACACGCCGAAATCGACTGCGCTGCTGCCAGAAACGCACATTTGCATCGTCAAAAAAAGCCGCATGGTGCCGGCCATGGAAGATGCGTTTGAAATGATGCGTAGCGAACTTGCTGAGCCACCGCGCGCGACATTTTTTGTCTCGGGACCATCTCGCACGGCCGACATCGAACAAACTATTGTGATTGGTGCCCACGGTCCTTATCGTGTGCATGTCATTTTGATCCCCTGACCCGGAGATTTCATGCGTCGCTCATTAACCTTTGCCCGAAGGTTTTTCCTCATCGCCATGCTGCATGTACCCATGCTGGCCTTTGCACAAAGCACGACGCCAACTATGTACACGCCGGATCTGTACCGTGTATTCGGCATCCCCATCGATTTCATCCTGTTCGCCTTGACGCTGCTCGGCGTCGCCTTGTTTCACGCCCATACCCTGCGCGTGGCACTAGCCGGGGCAATTGTCATATCGCTCTACAAAATCACTTTTACCGGCTTCAAATTTGGCCCCGGTGTGTCTGGCTGGGTTTCGCACATGGGTCACGAGTGGGTCATTCTTGTCAATCTGCTTTGCCTCTTGATGGGCTTTGCATTGCTCTCCCGGCATTTCGAGAAAAGCCACGTGCCGGTGATCTTGCCGAAGTATCTGCCGGACGATTGGAAGGGTGCCTTTGTGATGTTGATCATGGTGTTCGTGTTGTCGTCTTTCCTCGACAATATTGCGGCTGCTTTGATCGGTGGCGCGATGGCGCATCAACTGTTTCGCGCTAAGGTGCATATCGGCTATCTCGCCGCCATCGTCGCTGCTGCTAATGCTGGCGGTGCAGGTAGTGTAGTGGGGGATACCACCACCACGATGCTATGGATATCCGGCGTGAGTCCCGGTCAGGTGTTCGATGCCTATGTCGCCGCAGTGGTTGCGTTGGTTATTTTCGGCATTCCGGCGTCGTTCCAGCAGCACAAATATTCACCCATCCTCAAAAATGCCAACGAACATACACATGTGGACTGGACGCGTATCGGTATCGTTGCGTTGATTCTCGTGTTGGCTATCGGTACGAACGTGACTGTTAACCTGAAATTCAATGCGCTGGCCGACCACTTTCCGTTTATTGGCGTGGCTGTCTGGGTGGCGATATTGATCTCAATACCCATGCGGCGGCCGGACTGGGAGATATTGCCCGACGCCGGAAAGGGCGCGATCTTTCTGTTGTCATTGGTAACCTGCGCATCGATGATGCCGGTTGAAGAATTGCCGATTGCGTCGTGGCAAAGCGCGCTTGGTTTAGGCTTTGTCTCCGCCGTATTCGACAACATTCCACTTACAGCGCTGGCGATCAAGCAGGGCGGCTACGACTGGGGGTTTCTCGCCTACGCAGTCGGCTTCGGTGGCTCAATGATTTGGTTCGGTTCTTCTGCCGGTGTGGCTCTGGTGAGCATGTATCCGGAGGGGAAATCAGTCGGTCTCTGGCTAAAGCACGGCTGGCATGTAGCACTTGCCTACGTGATCGGTTTTTTTGTCATGCTTGCGGTGTTGGGTTGGCGTCCGGATGCGCCGATCAAGAAGGCAGACGCTTCGCAGGTGATCGCGTGCAGGCTGGGTTAGGTGAGGCCGTAGCCCAACATGGTCTCGGCAATTGCGACTGTCGTTGGGTTGCGCCGCCGCGCTGAATCAATCTCCGCGATAAACCCACACTACAACGCATTGATTTTGACAAATAAAAAAGATGCTTCTTGAGAGCCTGTCGAAGGACTGGATCAAAAGCGCCCCAAATGAAATCAGCGGCAGACCAACACCGGCAACTTGGAGTGTGTGAGCACCTTGGTAGTCTCGCTTCCGAGCAGGAATGCGGATAACCCTTTGCGTCCATGCGACGCCATTACCACCAGGTCGCACTTTTTACGCTTGGCCGTATCGATGATCGCAACGTGCGGCTGATCGTTGGCCGCACTCAGGAATTGCACTGCAACGGCCTTCGCCTTGGCACGCTTTTCAACCACGTCGCGAATGCGCACGGTCGTTTTGGCGATGGAAGTGTCCCATTCTTTTGCCGACATCGGGGTGACCATGTAGCCGTCGCCCCCAATCATGGTCGGGAACGTGGGCGCTACATAAAGCACTGAGACCTTTGCTCCGCCGCTTTTAGCTAACCCTGCGGCCAGATCGAGGGCTTTCAACGATAGCTTGCTGCCGTCGGTGGGAACCAGAATATGCTTGAACAAGGCGACTCCTTCGTGGTGGAAGAGGTCTCAAGCATAGCGGTCAGAGGATCACACCGTTTGATCAGTATCAAACGAAAACACAATTGGTGAAAATTTGTGTTGCCTCAAAAAGCGATGGGTAACAGCTTTAAGCGCTATTTGACGCTAAGCACCGGAATCGGTGAAGTGGCGATGAGTCGCATCGCGACCGAGCCCATCAGCAGATCGCCGATTGCACTCCGACCGTGGGTGCCGATAATAATCAAATCGCAGCCGTCTTGCTTCGCGACGTTGATGATTTCCTGGGTCGGTTGGCCGACAATTGATCGCTCGGTGACACGACATGGTTTTCCAGCGATCAAAGCGCGCGCTGGTGCCAATGCCGCCTCGGCCTCGTCTCTGTAGTACTGCTCGATTGCCTCGCTGCCAATTACCGCCTTGGCGCGCGCGGATGGCACGGGCAAGTGCACGTTCACCAACACCAACTCCGGATTTGCGCTGAAAACATCCTGGTGATCGAGCACGTAGCGCAACGCCCGCAGTGCATGCTCGGATCCGTCGATTGCGATAAGTGCCTTCATGGTGATTTCCTGTTTAGCGATTGAGTGAGGAGGACAGCGGGATAAACTAATCCTCTGAATTACTTTGCCAACTGACGCAAATACAGTACTAGCTGCCAAATCTGTTCGTCGCTGAGTTTGCTGTGAGGGGGCATGGCAGTCTCTGGTGAGCCGAAGCGGATGATCCAGAATAGTTGTCCGTCTGGCACATCGACCACCGTCTTGGCACAGGCAAAATTGCGTGGTGGTGGATCGTATTGCTTGGCCAGCGCGCCTTTGCCATCACCTTTGCGACCATGGCAAATTGAGCAAAATTCTGTATCAGCCGTCCCAAGATAAAGCTGCTCACCGGCTTTGAGCGCCTGCGGCGTTGCAGTCAAGGGATTCATGCGTGCCAGATAATCTGCGGGTGCCGACCCGGTAAAGCGCGGCTGTGGACATTCGCCAGGTGCGGGTGCGCCCTGAGCACTTGTTGAAATGACGGCCAACCCAACCAAGCCGGACATCAGCGCGAGCACGGCGGTCATCAATTTAAGTGACAGCATGATAATACCTTTGCAGGTTCCAAGTGGTTTAAAAACATTCAATGTAGTATGCCCGACTTATGTTGCGCGAAATTGATTTACCTCAACCAACGATGCAAATTCCGGATTGTCCACGCCGTCGGCGGGTGCAGCGCAGGCGTTAAAATGCGGGGATGAACGCCGACCTCATTTCCGCATTTGTGCTGCTGTTTCTGGTGCTCGATCCGCTGGGCAATCTCCCGGTCGTCGCCTCGCTGTTAAAGCAGGTTGATTCGACTCGCCGCGCCAGGGTCGTCATCCGCGAATGCTTTATCGCCTACTTCATCCTGCTCGCGTTCATGTTCGGTGGACGCCAGTTTCTGGATGTGATGCATCTGTCCGAAATATCGCTTTCCATCGCGGGCGGCGTCATCCTGTTCATGATCGCCATCAATATGGTGTTCAAATCCACCGAGAGCGTGTTTGGCGAATCATTGGATCACGAGCCGTTCATCGTGCCATTGGCAATTCCATTGATCGCAGGCCCCTCGGCGTTGGCCACGGTGATGCTGATGGTGTCGCGCGAGCCCGCCAAGTTGGGCGTGTGGGTGGCCGCGATGACCGCAGCGGTGCTGGTCTCGGCGGTGCTGCTCGTGATGGGTGAGAAGATCGAAAAATTACTCGGCAAGCGTGCCATGGAGGCCATTGAACGATTGATGGGCTTGATCCTCACCGCGATTGCCGTTGAAATGCTGCTGGGCGGCATCAAGCAGTTTTTGCTACAGGTGAAGTAGCGACGCCATGAGCAAGGCCTTCACCAAAGAAAGCGATCAGGACGATGACGATGACCTCGACGCGGGCGCGTCACCACTACCTGCGGGCAGCAAAAATTACATCACGCCGGGTGGGCACAAGGCCCTTAAGGATGAATTCGACTATCTGCTGAAAAAAGATCGCCCAGCCGTCACGGCGGCGGTTTCATGGGCGGCCAAGAATGGCGACCGCAGCGAAAACGCCGATTACCAGTACGGCAAAAAACGCCTGCGTGAGATTGACCGGCGATTGCGATTTCTCACCAAGCGGCTCGATATCGCCGAAGTCGTGGACCCCGAAATTGCCCGCGATGAAGATTCAGCCGATCAGGTGTTCTTCGGTGCCACTGTCACCTACGCCCGCGCGAATGGCGATGAAAACACCATTACCATTGTTGGCGTGGATGAGATCGATTTGAAGCGCAACTACATCAGTTGGATTTCGCCGCTGGCACGGTCGTTGATGAAAGCGCGACCGGGAGATGCGGTGACCTTGCGCGCGCCGGGCGGTGTGGAAGAATTGGATGTGATCGACGTGAAATACGTGCGCGTGGTGGGGGAGCCGTTTGTGCCGACCGAGGCTGTGTTTGCGGTGGATAAAAAGATGTAGAGCGCCATTTGGCGGGGTTTTTGGAGGGGAAATGGCTGGGGAGGAGCGCGGGTGCTTGTGTTTGTTGTTTCTTAATAATTTACTTGTAGCGCTGCACGGTAGCGCTGGTGATAAGCTCATGTTCAATATGAATTTCTATTCACTTATTCACAGCATGAGTGGGAACCGCGCAAAATGTTATGCGGATGCTGCGCGCCCAAAATTAAGTTAAGAAATCCATCGTGAACGTGGAAATCAAGTGGCAGCGCGTCTCAGTAGTTTTGCGGCTGGTCTGCGGCCTCTTCGGACTTGGCGGAGTGCTCATCGCATGGCTGCTCCTCTCAAACTTAGCGTTACTCGAAAAGCAGTCTGCAACAATTGTGTTCGAGTTGGTTATAGGCGCAGTTGGTTTTCTCATTTTCCTGTTTGTTGCGATCGTGGGGCGATTTCCGAGTATCGCAACGAACGAGAAGCGCAGTGAATCCAAATAACGGAATCAAAAGGGCCAGCGTTATTAGTTTTGAAAAATTAATGTTGATTCCCATGACTCATCACGTGTCGTAATCAATGCGTATAACGAGATTGCCATTTCAAGTCCCCATCCCGCCCAAGCGTAAAATACTATTGCAAAGTCCACAGGAACAACCTTGACCACCATTACGATCAATCCCGCCATCAACGTCAGCAATCACGGTGCGTTCGTGTTGTTTGGCGGTATCAACGTGCTCGAATCCAAAGACCTCGCCTTGCGCGCAGCCGAGGAGTACGTGCGTGTGACGCAAAAGCTGGGCATCCCTTATGTGTTCAAAGGCAGCTTCGATAAAGCCAACCGCTCGTCCATTCACTCGTATCGCGGGCCGGGGCTGGAGGAGGGGCTGCGGATACTCGAAGCGGTGAAGGCTACGTTCGGTGTACCCGTCATCACCGACGTACACGAGCCGTGGCAGGCGCAGCCGGTGGCGGAGGTGGCGGACGTATTGCAACTGCCCGCGTTCCTCGCGCGCCAGACTGATTTGGTTGTTGCGCTGGCAAAGACCGGACGCGTCATTAACATCAAGAAGCCGCAATTTCTGAGTCCATCACAGGTACTCAACATCGTCGAAAAATTCAAGGAAGCGGGCAATGCGCAGCTTATCCTCTGTGATCGCGGCACGTGTTTTGGCTACGACAATCTAGTCGTCGACATGCTGGGTTTCGGCGTGATGAAAAAAGTGACCGGCGATTTGCCCGTCATCTTCGACGTGACCCACGCGCTGCAACAACGTGAGGTGGGTGCGGCTGCATCGGGCGGGCGCCGCGAACAAATCGTGGAACTTGCGCGTGCCGGCATGGGCGTTGGATTGGCGGGACTTTTTCTTGAAGCGCATCCGGAGCCGTCACATGCGAAATGTGACGGGCCGAGTGCGCTCAGGCTGGATCAGCTCGAACCGCTCCTCGCACAACTCAAGGCGCTCGATGATCTGGTGAAGTCTTTTTCGCCGTTGAAAATCGATGGCTGATTGAGTGCTTCGACAGGCAGCACGAACGGGCTTTCTGAAGTTGACGGGTCACGCAGATCGCCATTTTCCCCAAGCCGACGAGGCTGATCTGAATCTCAGATTACCCTCTTTCGAATTGCCGAGACACCCACCTCGGCCAGAATGACGACCGCAAAAATAGTCAACAGCACCACGGCCACCTGATCCCAGCGGAACAGATTCATTGCCGAATCCATCGCCATGCCGATGCCGCCTGCACCCACCAGCCCCAACACGGCTGACTCTCGCACGTTGATGTCCCAGCGAAACAACGCAATCGACCAGAAGGCCGGCTTCACTTGCGGCCAGTAACCCTTGATGAAAATACTACTGTTGGGTGCGCCAACGGCGGTAAGCGCTTCGATGGGGCCACGTTGTGCTTCCTCCAGCGCCTCGCCGAATAGTTTGCCGACAAAGCCGATGGAGCGAAACGCAATCGCCAGCGTGCCCGCCAGCGCGCCGGGGCCAAAGATGGCGATAAACAGCAGCGCCCACACCAGCGAATTGACCGACCGCGACGATACTAAAATCAATTTTGCAAAATAGTTGACGGGTTTGAACGGCACCAGATTGTTCGCGGCCAGCATGCCGACCGGTAGTGCGATCACCATGCAAAGAATGGTGCCCAGCGTCGCGATATTGAGTGTTTCAATTAATGCAGCGTGTACCGATTTTCCATAAAACGCGGTATCCATCGGCCACATGCGCACAAAAAAATCTTTGATCTGCGCCGGCGCATCGTACAAAAACTCCGGAATGAATTCGATGTGCCGCACCGACATCACAATGGCCGCCACTGCGACGAAATAAAATGCAAAACGGATGATCCGCTGCTCGACAGTAAATCGCTGCCATTCGCGGTTGATGCCCTGCATCACATTGGAGGTGGCGGCGGTCATTCGTGCAGGCCGCGTTGCGTGACAGGCGCGTGTACGCCATTGCGGACAAACCATTGCGAGATCGTTTTGTTATCGAGAAACACGGCACGGAGCACGTTGGAAAGAATCTCTCCGATGAAAATCAGCGTGATGATGGAAATCAGAATGGCGAGCACGAAGTCGTAATCAAAACGTTGAAACGCCGAAAAAAGCGTGCCGCCAATGCCACCTGCGCCGACGATGCCGACCATGGTGGAGTTGCGTAAATTTGAATCAAGCTGGTAGGTGCAAAAGCCGAGGAAGCGACCGAACACTTGCGGCAATACGCCAAACGTAAGGACATTGGCAAAGGAGGCACCTGATGCACGTACTCCTTCAACCTGCTTTAACGAAATTTCTTCGATTGCATCGGCAAATAATTTTGAAATAAATCCGATCGAGCCAACCACCAACGCGCCAATACCCGCCAATGCACCGAAGCCCACCGCTTTGACGAAAATAATGGCGACGATGACTGGATGAAACGAGCGGCACAATGCAATCAAAAACCGCGCGGGCCAGGACAGCCACAGCGGCGAAAGATTGCGCGATGCCATCAATCCGATGGGTAGCGATATGGCTATGCCGAGCGCGCTTGAGATCACCGCGATCTCAAGGCTTTCGGTAAGCCCTTTGACGATCATTTCCCATTTGTCGCCACCGAACGTAGGCGGAAACATGCGAGACAGAAATCTTTCTGCGTTGGCAAGGCCCGCGACAAAGCGATCCCAGGTGAAGTCCAGCTGTGCGGCAGCCCAGACGCAATAGATTAGCAGTGCCAGCCAGCCGAGCCGGGTGGGCCAGTTGGCGGGGAAGGGGTTGCGGGTGGTGGTTGCACTCATTGGCGCCGACCAAAAATAGTGCCCGTCATTCCCGCGTACAACCACAGGGGTTGCGCCGGGCGTGGAATCCAGCGTCGTATCGCGAAAGTCGCTGGATTCCCGTTTGCGCGGGAACGACGAAAATCATTCAATCCAATTCTCCCCGCCATAAATCGCCTTCAAATTCG
>JAYURJ010000203.1:0-9725 GCA_043756275.1 Betaproteobacteria bacterium
GACGAGTTGCAAAACATCGCATCCGGCGAAACCGTGCCGGTACCTGCCGGGTTCAATTTATCCAATGACAAGCGCGGCACACTGGAATTTGTGATCGAGCATTTTATGCGCCACGCGAAAGTTCGCCCGGCGGAAATTGCGTTGCCCGCAGGAAGCCTTTACGGCGCGTTGGCTATTGACAAGCAAAAATGCACCATGTGCATGGCCTGCGTTGGCGCATGTCCGGAATCGGCGCTGATGGACGGTGGAGAAATTCCACAACTAAGATTTCTGGAGCGCAACTGTGTCCAGTGCGGGCTCTGCGAAAACACCTGCCCGGAGAGCGCCATCGCACTTTTCCCACGCTTGCTGCTGGGGGATGCGCGGAAAACTGAGGTTGTGCTGAACGACGCTGAGCCGTTCGACTGTATATCATGCGGCAAGTCGCTCGGCACCAAACAGATGATCGACAACATGCTGGGCAAGCTCGCCGGACATTCGATGTTTCAGGGCGAAGGACAACTGAAGCGTTTGCAGATGTGTGCTGATTGCCGCGTCGTGGACATGATGTCCAACAAACAGGAATACTCCATCCTCACCGGTAAATCCCTGGAGCGGCAATCATGAGCGCCCTTCAGGCGATCCGCTTTGAACAGCCACGATTGATTGGCGAGGAAGATCAGGTGCGCGCTGATTTTTATGCGCTATTGGCCAATCTTTTTTACCACGCCCCTGATGACCGGCTGTTGCAGGCGATCATGATTGCGCCTGAACCCGCGACTGGAAATGCACCTGCGCTCGCACAAGCGTGGGCTGCGCTCGCGGCGGCGTCGGGCGTTGTGACAGCAGACGCGTTGGATGAAGAATTCGAACTCCTGTTCATCGGTGTCGGACGTCCGCCCGTGATGCTGTATGGATCGTATTATCAGGCGGGGTTCATGAATGAAAAACCGCTGGCGGAACTGCGTGCCGATCTCGCCCGCATGGGTTTTACGCGGGACGGTGCCGTGCGCGAAACAGAAGACCATCTTGCGGCACTTTGCGATGTGATGCGTGCACTGATCATGGGCGATGTTGCCAGTGAGCCTGCGACGCTGGATGAACAACGAGCTTTCTTCTTGAAGCATCTACAGTCTTGGGTGCTCGAATGCTGCGACGCAACAACCAAAAATGAAAATTCAAATTACTATAGACGGGTTGCCGCATTCGCCCGGGTTTTTTTCCAGATTGAAATCCACGCTTTTGAAATGTAGTTCTTCTTTTTTTACACGACAGTCCGATGATCAATATCTCCATTCACACTGAGGAGTTCCGCCATGAAACCTGAATCCAAAACGCAAACACCGAATGCGCGCAGAAATTTTTTGTTGGGCGCGACTATTGCGAGTGCCGGTGCTGTCGCAGCAGTGGTTGCTGGCGGAAGTGCGACACAAATTATTGAAACAACAAATGTAGATGACAAGCCGTCAAAGCCAAAGGGTTACCACGTCACGCCGCATATCACACAGTATTACGAAACCACCAAATTGTAATTGAGGAGAACGATCATGTTGCTCACAAAAAAATCCAGTAGTCGCGACCATAACGGTGCAATTGGTGGCTTGGCGCTAAAGGCAAATCAGGTCATCGGTACCATGGACCGTCGGGCGTTTCTGCGTCGCTCTGGCATGGTCGCGGGTGCGGGCGCGTTCGCGTCGCAATTGCCCTTTTCCATGGTCAGAAAAGCGGAAGCCGCCGCGCCAGGCACGGGTGACGGCAAGCTCGAAATCAAGCGCACTGTCTGTACCCATTGTTCAGTGGGTTGCGCCATTGATGCCGTCGTGCAAAACGGGGTGTGGGTACGGCAAGAGCCGGTGTTTGATTCACCAATCAACCTCGGTGCGCATTGCGCCAAGGGTGCCGCGATTCGCGAACACGGCCACGGTGAGCATCGTTTGAAATATCCGATGAAACTGGTCGGCGGCAAATATAAACGCATCAGCTGGGAGCAGGCGATCAACGAGATCGGCGACCAGATGGCGAAGATTAAAAAAGAAAGTGGCCCGGATGCGGTGTACTGGATCGGTTCCTCCAAGCACAACAACGAACAAGCGTATTTGATGCGCAAATTCGTTTCGCTGTTTGGCACCAATAACATGGACCATCAGGCGCGCATCTGCCACTCCACAACGGTGGCGGGCGTGGCCAACACCTGGGGTTATGGTGCGATGACCAATTCGTACAACGACATGTCGAACACCAAATGTGCGATGTACATCGGCTCCAACGCGGCTGAAGCGCATCCGGTGTCGATGCTGCACATGTTGAACGCGAAAGAAAACGGCGCTCGGATGATCGTTGTTGATCCGCGTTTCACGCGTACCGCAGCCAAGGCTGATCAGTTCATCCGCATTCGTTCTGGCACGGACATCCCGTTCCTGTTTGGCATGCTCTATCACATCTTCAGCAACGGCTGGGAAGACAAGCAGTACATCAACGACCGTGTGTTCGGCATGGAAAAGGTCAAAGAAGATGTGATGAAAAAGTGGAACCCGAAGGCTGTTGAAGAAGCCTGCGGTGTGCCTGAAGCTGAGGTCTACGCGGCCGCTGAAGCGATGGCCAAGAATCGTCCCTCCACCATTGTCTGGTGCATGGGGCAGACGCAGCATACGATCGGAAATGCAATCGTGCGCGCTTCATGCCTCTTGCAGTTAGCATTGGGCAATATTGGCACCTCAGGTGGCGGCGCAAATATTTTCCGTGGCCACGATAACGTGCAAGGTGCAACAGACGTCGGCCCGAATCCAGACTCACTACCCGGCTACTACGGGTTGGCGACCGGCTCGTGGAAGCATTGGGCCAAAGTATGGAACGTCGATTACGACTGGATCAAGGCGCAGTACGCTTCGCAGGCAATGATGGAAAAGCCGGGCATGACGGTATCCCGCTGGATCGACGGCGTGTTGGAAGACAACAAACTGATCGATCAGGAAAGTAACCTGCGCGCGTGTGTGTACTGGGGACACGCGCCGAATTCGCAGACCCGCGGCCTCGACATGAAAAAGGCAATGGAGAAGCTGGATTTGCTGGTCGTTATTGATCCGTATCCGACAGCGACTGCGGCCATGCCAGAACGTCAGGAGGGGGTATATCTATTGCCCGCTGCGACGCAATTTGAAACCGTGGGCAGCGTAACGGCATCAAACCGCTCCCTTCAATGGCGCGAAAAAGTGATCGAGCCTTTGTTTGAGTCCAAGCCCGACCACACCATCATGTATTTGTTTGCCAAGAAATTTGGATTCGGTGATCAACTGGTGGGCAAAGCCAATGGCAAACAAAATATTGCCTTGAAAGGCGATGAACCTGTCGTAGAAGACATTCTGCGTGAAATCAACGCCGGTACCTGGACGATCGGTTACACCGGCCAATCGCCCGAGCGCCTGAAAGCGCATATGCGCAATATGGATGCGTTTGATGTGAAGACGCTACGTTGTACCAAGGATGTCATCGACAAAGAGTCCGGCTACAACATGAACGGTGATTATTTCGGCCTGCCGTGGCCCTGTTACGGCAACGCCGCGCTCAAGCATCCGGGCTCGCCGAATCTCTACGACACCAGCAAACACGTGATGGATGGCGGCGGGAATTTCCGCGCCAATTTTGGTGTGGACAAGGATGGTGTCAATTTGCTTGCTGAAGATGGCTCGCATTCCAAAGGTGCTGACATCACCACCGGCTACCCCGAGTTCGACCATGTGCTGTTGAAGAAGCTGGGTTGGTGGGCAGACTTGACCGAAGCCGAGCAAAAGGCGGCAGAGGGCAAAAACTGGAAGACCGATCTTTCCGGTGGTATCCAGCGCGTCGTCATGCAAGTCCACGGTTGCCATCCGTTCGGTAACGCCAAAGCGCGCGCAGTCGTGTGGAATTTCCCGGATGCGATACCGCAGCACCGCGAACCGATCTACAGCCCGCGTCCGGATATGGTTGCAAAATATCCAACGCACGCCGACAAGGCAAACTTCTGGCGTATCCACACGCTATACAAAACCATTCAAGACAAGAACAAGGATATCAGTAAGGACTTCCCGCTGATCCTGACATCCGGTCGTCTGGTGGAGTACGAAGGTGGTGGCGACGAGACCCGATCCAATCCATGGCTGGCTGAATTGCAGCAAGAGAACTTTGTGGAGATCAACCCCAAAGATGCGGAGGCGCGCGGCATCAAGAACAATCAATTTGTCTGGGTCAATTCGCCAACCGGGGCGAAGATCAAAGTCAAATCCTTGCTCACAGAACGCGTGGCACCCGGCACGACCTTCATCCCATTCCACTTCGCCGGCTGGTGGCAGGGTAAGGACTTGCTCGACAAATACCCTGATGGCGCAGCGCCGATCGTACGTGGCGAAGCCGTCAACACAGCGACCACTTACGGCTACGACAGCGTGACGATGATGCAGGAAACCAAAACCACCCTCTGCCAGGTTTCCACCGCATAAACCTTCGCATATGACCACCATGCCGCGTTGCTTACAAAATCTCTTGCTTGTGTACTCGTTGTACACGGTGCTTCGAAATTTTGCGCGCGCCTTGCCTGGCGGTCATCTGCTCGATTTCTGCAGCGGAAACCAACAATCTTTCGAGGAGTATCCATCATGGCAAGAATGAAATTTATCTGTGACGCTGAGCGTTGTATCGAATGCAACGGCTGCGTAACGGCATGTAAAAACGAACACGAAGTACCTTGGGGTGTGAATCGTCGCCGACTCGTGACAGTCAACGACGGCAAACCCGGTGAGCGTTCGATCTCGGTGGCTTGCATGCACTGCACGGATGCGCCCTGCATGGCGGTGTGTCCGGTGGATTGCTTTTACAAAACCGAAGAAGGTGTTGTATTGCACGACAAGGATCTATGCATCGGTTGCGGTTATTGCTTCTATGCATGCCCGTTCGGCGCGCCACAGTTCCCGCAAGCCGGCGCGTTTGGCCTGCGTGGCAAGATGGACAAATGCACCTTCTGCGCCGGCGGGCCTGAGGCAAATAGTACGGAAGTAGAATTCAAGAAATATGGTCGCAACCGGCTCGCCGAAGGCAAGCTCCCCGCATGCGCAGAAATGTGTTCAACCAAGGCCTTGCTTGCGGGCGACGGCGATGTGATTACTTCCATCTACAAACAGCGCGTCAAGCGGCGCGGCAAAGGTGAGGAAGTCTGGGGTTGGGCGATGGCCTACAAGACGGACGCGCGGGTTGCGCCGGTGGGAGCAAAAACATGACGGCTCGCCAAGCTGGCATTCTTGTCGGGACTGCACTGGCGCTGACACTGGTGGGCTGTGGCGAAATCGATCAGACGGCAAAGACCGAGAAAGTTTACGCCGGCAAGAAAGATACGCGCGCAGCTGAGGGCGCAGCATTCGGCGGCGACAAGAAAAAATGGGAGGCCGCGCTAGCACAGCGGAGCAACACCCAAAACGAATATCTTCGCACCGACGTTAAAAAATAGGAGAGATGGGCGATGAATACGAATCTGTTAAAAGTCTTACGTAACCTGTGTGCCGCCGGATGGATCTTGCTGGGTGCAGGAGGAGTGGCTGCACAGTCTGCCGCACCTGCACCTGTAGTTGTTGCGCCCGCAACTGCGACATCGGCTGATGTCGTTGCTCCCAAAGCGGCACCGGCATTACCAGCAGGCAGTACCGCCGCGGTTGGCTGGAATCAGCCGCCCAAATGGTCCGAAGTTGAATCCAAGCCGCAGTATGCATCTGTCCCGGGGCGGGAAATGAATGTGCTGGTCGAAGACCAAGGGCAATGGTGGCGCGCGATCCGCAATGGCCCCGTTACGTTTTATGGCGGCATTGCGCTGTTGGTGGTGCCAGCTTTGCTGCTGGTCTTTTTTGTGATCAAGGGACCGATCAAACTGCATGACAAACCAACCGGGCGGCTGATTGAAAGGTTCAACAGCGCGGAACGGATGGCGCATTGGACCATGGCCATTTCATTTACCGTACTGGCGATAACCGGCATCGTCATTTTGTTTGGAAAGTACGTGCTCTTGCCGCTGCTGGGCGCATCGGTATTTTCATGGATCACGGTGGTGGGCAAGAATATTCACAACTTTGTCGGACCACTATTTCTATTCTCGATCATTGTGTTTTTCTTTATTTACGTCAAAGACAATTTTCTGAATGGCAACGACGTTACATGGCTATCGAAACTTGGCGGCATGTTGTCGGGCAATCATGTGCCCTCCGGTCGTTTCAATGGCGGTGAAAAAATGTGGTTTTGGCTTGGCGTGGTCATTCTTGGCCTCGGTGTCAGTATTTCCGGTGTGATCCTGTTGTTCCCAAACTGGAATACTGGACGCGACCTCATGGCGCAGGCGAATTTATTCCATGCCATTGGCGCGGTGACGTTTGCAGCACTTTCGCTGGCGCACATATACATGGGGTCCATCGGCACCGAGGGTGCGTACCAAGGCATGCGCAGTGGCTCTGTGGACGAAACATGGGCCAAAGAACACCATGCGCTTTGGTATGACGAAGTGAAATCCGGAAAGCGCGCAGGCACAATTGCAGGTGCTGCACAACCTGCCAACGGCGACGATTGAGGAGAACCAAAACATGAACGTCAAACTAGCCTTTGGATCTATTGCCATCACGTGTTTCAGCGTCTGTGCACTCGCCAAATTGCCTCCTGCTCCGCCACCTGATCCTGTGGCGGTTGCGGCAAAGGCCGAAAAAGACAAAGCGGCTGCGGAAAAGGGTAAGGTCCTGCAAACCGCGGCAGAGGAACGTGCCGTCAAGAACTATCAGGCAAATATGAAAAAGGCAGGTAAGCCGATTCCCAAGCCAACGCCCATCATTGTTGCGGCAGCACCAGCGGCACCGCCTGCGACGGCTGCGGCGCCTGCAAAAGATGTGAAGCCCGTTACCAAATGATGTTTCTTAATTCGCCGGGAGACAAGTTTTGAACCAGAGAATAATTAGTTTTGTTGTCGTTGTCTTGTTTGCTAGCTGTGCACACGTTGCCTCCACGGGTCCGGTCGCAGTGGCTAAGCTCGAACCGACCAAAGGCAATACTGCCGCTGGAACTGTCACGTTTACGCAGGTTGGGGACAAGGTTCGTGTGGAGGCCAATTTAACGGGACTGAAACCCAATGCTGACCATGGTTTTCACATACATGAGAAGGGCGACTGTAGTTCCGGCGACGGCATGAGTACCGGTGGCCACTTCAATCCGCTCGGCAAACCGCATGGTGCTCACGGAGCAATGGAGCGTCATGCTGGCGATTTACCTTCGCTTACGGCAGACGCTGCGGGCAACGCAAAGTTGTCGGCGGTATTGGATGTGATATCAGTGTCGGCCGGCCCTACCAGCGTTATCGGTCGCGGCATGATCGCGCATCGCGACCCGGATGACTATAAGACGCAGCCGACTGGAAATGCTGGACCCCGTATTGCGTGTGCGGTAATTCAGGCCAGATAAACTGTCTGGCGGGTGCACGCGCAGCGGGTGTCGTAGTGCGAACTGGTGAATGTGTGAATAAAAACGGGCGCGCCATGCGCCCGTTTTTATTGATGGAAAAGCTGCGAAAATGTCAGCTGAACGAACTTACCCATGTCGCCATGTTCAAATACAGCGCACGCAATATCTTTAACCTACCTTCCATATTCCACTGGAGTCTGCCATGACCGTATTCGCCCAAGTCGCCCTTCCTTATGCCAAAGACGCCCTCGTGCCGCATGTTTCGGCTGAGACCATCGATTTCCATTACGGCAAGCATCACGCAACCTATGTCACCAATCTGAACAATCTGGCGAAGGGCACAGAGTTCGAAAACCTCTCGCTGGAAGAAGTCGTAAAGAAGGCGCCGGCAGGACCAATTTTTAATAACGCAGCGCAAATCTGGAATCATGATTTCTATTTTCTGGGCTTTAAGCCGGTCAGTGCTGGCGGTGGCGAAAAACCTTCCGGTGCGCTGGCTGCTGCCATCGACAAACAATTCGGCTCGTTTGAGGAATTCCAGAAGCAGTTCGATGCCAAGGCAGCGGGCACATTTGGTTCTGGCTGGGCTTGGCTATGCAAAAAAGCGGACGGCAGTTTGAGCCTTGAAAGCACCAGCAACGCCGCCACGCCGCTCACACAAGGCATGACGCCGCTACTGACCTGCGATGTCTGGGAACACGCCTATTACATCGACTATCGCAATAGCCGCCCTAACTATCTCAAGGGCTTCTGGTCAATCGTCAATTGGGATTTCGTTGCGGCAAATTTTGCCAAGTAAATAAAGCACCCCCACTTCAAATTAAACAGGCCCATCTTTGTTTGAGGATGGGCCTTGTTAATTTGAAGGCTTGGTGGTGGTGTTGGCGAAAAGTCCCGGCGTGTTGCGTGACCAAAATCGTTCCGGCATGAAACAAAGAAAGTACTCCGATGAAAAATATTGAAGTCGCCACTCTCGGCGGCGGTTGTTTCTGGTGTCTTGAGGCCGTATTTGACGATCTCAACGGCGTTGAGGATGTTGTCTCAGGCTACATGGGCGGCCCGGGCGCCAACCCAAGTTACGAGGCGGTATGCAGCGGCACCACAGGTCACGCCGAAGTCGTGCAAGTCGTGTTTGACCCCGCAGTCATTTCATACAAACAAATATTGATGGTGCTCTTCGGCATTCATGATCCCACCACGCTAAACCGCCAGGGCAACGATGCTGGCACGCAATATCGATCGGCGATTTTTACGCACTCGCCGGAGCAGGTGGCAATAGCGAATGAAAGCATCGCGTACCTGACGAATGAAAAAATCTGGGGCGGCGCAATCGTCACCCAAGTGGTCGCTGCGGGAATTTTTTATCCCGCTGAAGAATACCATCAGGAATTTTTCAAACGTAATCCCAATCAGGGCTATTGCATGGCGGTAGTCTCGCCAAAGCTCGGCAAATTCCGCAAGAATTTCACGCAACTTCGCAAGAGCCAGTAGTTCAGGAGTGTTTTCATGACGCATCAAAAATTATCGTTTGCCCATCGCATGGTCGCCGTGGCCGCATGTGTTGTGGCGACATCAACAATGGCGCAGGACGCGCAAAAGGCATCGAGCGATCGCGCATTTACAGCCGAGAAAACTGAGAAAACCGAGCACTACACGCTGCGTGCGATGACGCTCGTGAAAGGGCTTGTGAACGTTTGGGGGATGGCGTTCCTGCCTGATGGCCGACTGCTAGTGAATGAACGTCGCGGCACCATGCGGATTATTGACGGCGGCAAGTTGGTCGAAAAACCCATCGAGGGCATTCCGCAGGCGGCGCAGCACGGGCAGGGTGGTTTGATGGATGTGGTGCTGCACCCGAAATACGCTGAGAACGGCTGGATTTATTGGAGCTACAACGCGGGCAAGCCTGGCGAATATGGCACCGAGCTCGCGCGCGGCAAACTGGGCGGCACGCGTATAGCGCCGGTGATGACAAACGTTGAAGTGTTGTTTCAGATGCAGCCAAAATCAGCGGCTGGTCAGCATTTCGGATCGCGCATCGTTTTTGATCGGCAAGGTTATCTTTTTCTCACGCTGGGGGACCGTGGCGACAGTCCAGCCAAGGGTGCTGCGCAACGCGCGCAACAATTGAATGACCATGCCGGCAAAAGCATTCGCCTGCACGATGATGGCCGCGTGCCAGCCGATAACCCATTTGTGAAAACGTCGGGTGCGCGACCGGAAATTTTTACCTGGGGCAATCGCAATATGCAGGGCGCGGCGCTGCATCCGGAAACTGGTCGCCTGTG
>JAYURJ010000204.1:0-3414 GCA_043756275.1 Betaproteobacteria bacterium
GCCTCCTTGGCCTGGTGAATGGGAACCTATTGTGATCCGATTGGAATAACTTGTCGGCCGGCACACTAGCGAATGTCGGCAAGCAATCACCGTGATTTATCTGGAAGTCGGCTTTCCGCAAATCATTCATGCTCCTGTGAGCGGCGGCTTTCGCTGCGGACCTACCGTCCCATTGTGCGCTGCACCAATATGCAGTGGTTCGACAGCAATGGCCAAGAACTGTTCTTCTTAGTGCCGAGATGGCCTCCGCGCAACGTCCATCGGTTATGCCGCGAATTGAAAGTCGACCTCCGAGATAAGCGTTTCGATCATGATGAGGACAGACTTGTGGCTGGAAGCGTCGTTTCACGCCGCCTGCCACTAACCGGAGGCTCGTTTTTTTGTTTTGACCTTGCTTTTGCGTCGTGTTTTTGCCATCTCGGGTACAGGATCGTGCGCCACTTCCGCGGCCGCTGATTTACGTCGGCCCACAGGCATCGGCACCGGTGCGTGAATGGGGGCTGTTTTCTGGGATCGCGTCTTGCGCACGACCCCAGGCGATTTCTCGGCAGGCACCCTCCTCCCCACTGTTGCGTCAACTCGTTTTGATTCCCTCGCCTTAGGGCGCGGCGCCATCGATTTTGCCATCGGTGCAACATCGGCCATCTCAATACCAAACACATCGGCCAGCAGTGAATCGTCGAGCACCTTGCCGGTTGCGGGACGCTGCTTAGCGCTCGGCAAACCGGCGCCGGCCTGCGTGACCAAGTCCTGGGCGTTGACGCCACGCAGCGTAAAAATCAATTCCGGTTGCGTATCCAGGCGTGCACCGACACCATAGAGCACCGCCGCGACGTGCTTACACATGGCCGCCCAGTCCGGGCAACTACAACTGAATTGAATGTCTTTTGCGGCCGGGAATAAACCCGTCGTTGGCGTACAGATGCGTTCCATCACGGCCTTAGAAAGCCGCCCTTGCAGCAGTTCGACCAATGAATCGATCGAGCCGGCGCAATCGGCGCTGATCGATTGCCATTGCTTTCCCGGAACCGCCGTCACACTAACCGTGATCTGGTACAGACTCGATCCCATGACCTGCGCCTGTACCTTGCCTTTCGCAATGTTGAGGTCGATCACCGATCCATTGTGCACATAGGTACGACCGCGCGGCAAACGGTTACTGTAATCGCTGTAGCGATCCAAATTATCGCACCACGCCTTGCCCCAGAAGGTTTTGGCGATGGTGCCGCAGTAAGCGGCGATGGGCGAAAGATTCGCCCCCGCTTTGATGGCCTTGGCAATGGCTTTGTCGGTTTTCTTACGCCGCTCGGCGGCGGGGACGTAGGGCTTCCAGCCATAGAAACTCATGGGAACTCTCCCGGGCGATTAGTTTTCTTGGGCGGCATGAATGTCCAGTTTTACGAGATCCAATAACTCACGATCGCTCATCTCGGTGAGCAGCAATTCTGTGCCTCCCTCCAATACGTCTTTGACGAGTTGCTGCTTCGATTCAATCAGCTGGTCGATGCGTTCTTCAATGGTGCCACGGCAGACGAATTTATGCACCAGGACGTTGCGCTGCTGGCCAATGCGAAAGGCACGATCGGTCGCTTGGTTTTCCACGGCGGGATTCCACCAGCGATCAAAATGAATCACGTGCGAGGCGGCGGTCAGATTGAGGCCCGCGCCACCGGCCTTGAGCGATAGCACGAAGAACGGCGTAAGTTCATCTTCCTGGAAGCGCTTGACCAAGTCCCGGCGTTTGGCCACCGGCGTACCACCGTGCAATACCAGACCTTCACGGCCGAAGATCGCTCCCAAATAGGCTGCCAGCGGTTCGGTGGTTTCGCGGAACTGGGTGAACAGCAGAACCTTTTCTTGTTTGGCGGCGATGACTTCGGCGAGCTCGCGCAGGCGCGCAAACTTGCCGCTGGCCGCTTCTTGCCAGGCGCCGTCGCCCAGCCATTGCGAGGGGTGATTGCAGATTTGCTTAAAGCGCATAAAGGAAGGACAACACCAGGCCCTTGCGGCTAATCCCTGCGGTACCGTTAAGCGCCGCAGCCAGTTCTTTCACCGCCTGCTGATAGAGTACCGCCTGCGCTGCACTGAGATGGCACCAGGCCTTGAGCTCCATCTTGTCGGGTAAGTCGGTAATGACGCGCTTGTCGGTTTTGAGGCGGCGCAGAATGTAGGGCCTGACCAGGGCACGCAGTGGGCCGAAATGTTCCGCCGTGGCCAGGCGTTTGGTGAAGGTCGAGAAGACTTTTTGCGTACCCAACAAACCCGGATGGGTAAAGTCGAAGATTGACCACAGGTCGGATAAACGGTTTTCGACCGGGGTGCCGGTTAACGCGATGCGTGATTGAGCGGTTAGTTTTTTAACTTCCCGCGTTTGCTTCGCGCCAGGATTTTTAATCGCCTGGGCTTCGTCGAGCACGGCGAGCCGCCATGGCATGGCTTGCAACGTGGGTAAGCGTAGCAACGTGCCATAAGTGGTGATGACCAGATCAATTCCGCTTAACTGGTTCGCGTTCAGCGCTTGTAATTGCGCCGCGGGCAACGCCGAGGGATGCGCGATTAATATGCGCAAGCTGGGCGCAAAGCGCTCCGCTTCAGCGGCCCAGTTGGCCAAGAGCGATGCCGGCGCGACCAACAAACTCGGGCCGTTCTCCTTGCGTTCACCCTTCAATATCAACAGTAACGCCAGCACTTGAATGGTCTTGCCCAAGCCCATGTCGTCCACCAGGCACGCGCCCAGGCCAAGCCGGGTGAGTAAATAAAGCCAGCGAACACCGGCCTCTTGATAGGGTCGCAAGGTGGCGTTCAATTCCGAACCGGCGCTCACCTGCGCCAGCCCCTCCGGTTGCCGCAGCCCCTGCAACGTCTCGGCAAGCCACGGGCCGGCGATCAGTTGCGACCAATCGGCATCGGCGGATTCGCCGCCCGCATCGAGCGTGGCGCCGGCCACCAGCCGCATCGCCTCGGCAAAGGGCAAACCGGTTTCCGTGGCAGTTCGTTGAATCGCTTGGAATCGATCCAACATGCGCCCAAGCTTGGTGCGATCCACCTCGACCCAGCGGCCGCGAATGAGTTGTAATCCGTTGCCGCCTGAGAGCAACGCCTCAATCTCAGCGGCGCTAAGGGTCTCGCCATCCAGGGTGACGTCCATGTTGAAGTCGAGCAACGCGTCTTTGCCCAATAATGACGGTGCACGCGTGCCGACACTGGCGGACACCAATGGGCGGGCCGGACGACCGGCTTGCCACGTCCCCGGCGCGCGCACCATGATGCCCGCGGCCTCGAGCTTGGGCACATCCATCAGGAACTGATAGGCCTCGTCCGGTAGCCAGCGTAACGGGTGATAAATGTCACCTGCGTCGACCATCGCGCGTAACCAGGTGCATTGTTCGGCCGCGCGTTGCACCGGTACCAACA
>JAYURJ010000205.1:0-3409 GCA_043756275.1 Betaproteobacteria bacterium
GTCATCCTCAACCGGGCCTCGCTTGACCGCGCAGTGGCAGCACTGACAACGGCGGAAATGAAAAGCCTCGCCTATGAATTGGCCGTCGGTGTGTGCGACGCCGATGGCGTGCAGGGCGATGCCGAACGCGCGTTTCTGTCCAATCTGCGCAGCAAACTCGCCCTAAGCCCGCAGGCGATCGCAACTGCCACCACCTTGACAGCTAACGCCGAGGCCTTTGCTGCCGCCCCGCTTGGCACCAGCTCCTCGTTTGAGCCAACACTTCTGGCCAGTACCATGAGTAGTGATGAGCAGGACAAGGTGATTCTGAATTACGCGATCCTGAACGGCGCGCTGGAGCTATTGCCCGAAACACTCGCCTCGATGGCGATCATTCCCTTGCAGATGAAAATGGTTTACCGCATCGGCAAGAGTTACGGCTTCGATCTCGACAAGGGCCACATCAAGGATTTTCTCGCCACCGCAGGCGTCGGCATGGCCTCGCAATATGTCGAGCAGATAGGGGTAAAGCTGATCGGTAAAATCTTTGGCGGCGGTCTGATTGGTGGGCTGATCGGCGGCATTGCCAAGCAGACTGTCAGTTCCGGGTTGTCCTTTTCCACCACTTATGCGCTGGGGCATCTGGCCAAGCGTTACTACGCCGGTGGTCGCACGTTCTCAGCCACGGTATTGAAAGACACTTACACCGAGCTACTCGGGCAAGCGACCAACATGCAGGGCCAATATCTGCCTGCGATTCGCGAGAAGGCGCGCAACATTAATGTGGCGCAAATTCTTCAGGAAGTGCGCCAGTAAACTGGTGCCAGGGAAGCTCTGATTGAGTCCTTCGACAAGCCTGAGCCCGCTGCATCGGGCTCAGGCTTGCCGAACCACACTCAAAATATACTTGATCAGAGCTGCCCTACGTTCCAGTGACTTTCAACAGGTTGGTTACTTTCCTCACGCCCACGATATGACGAGATATGCCTTCGGCGCGTTGTTTCCGCGCCTCCGTGGAGACTTCACCTTTCAAGGTGACTTCGCCCTTGACGGTATTGACCTCAATGGCGAGCGCGCTCAGGCCGGGGTCTTTCAGTAAATCCGCTTTGATCGATGCAGTGATGGCCGAATCTTCAACGATGGCACCGACCTGATCGACTTTGGTAAACACCGCCGTGCCCGCTTTGTCCACGGTGGTGCTGGTGGTGCTGGATATCGATGCACCCGCACTCGCCACCGCAGCGCCAGCCTGATCAACTTTTTTCTCAACCTTTTCGCCAGCGGCAGCGATTTTGGCATTGGTCTTGTCGATCGCGTTATCGAGCTTTTGCCCCACGGTTTGCCCTGAGTCGGTGTATTTATCGCAGCCCGCAGCGAGGAGCATGGCAGCGGCGAACACGCCAACCAACAACGCCCGCGATTGTTGTGAACGCAACGGTCGAGTTTTTTTCATGACGATCTCCTGACGAGGTGTTTCTTCATTATCGAGTCAGACACCACAGCCGTCATGGCGTATGAGCCGATTCCAGCGTAGGACAATGCCGACAGCGCTATTGAATGGCCAAAAAAAGCGGGCCACGAGGACCCGCCTAAGGTGGAGCCCTAGCAGGCTCCAAGGGAGACGAACTTGGAAATTACATGTTGAACGTTGTTTTTGCTTCTTTTACACAAGCGTCTTTGGTGGTGCCGCTAAAGACGTCACATTTTTCGATCGCCACTTTGTAATTGGCTTTACGCTTGTCATCGGACGCATCAGCCCGTGCTTCGCTGACTTTGGTGCCGGCTTTGGCATCAGCCTGGGCGCGGACTTCTACCGCTTTGGCTTCCTTGATACAGACATCCTTTTCGTTGCCACCTTTGGCCGCGCACTTTGTTTTGGCCAAATCATATTCGGCGCTGGCAACGGCTTTACGACCGTCGTACATGGCCTTCGGTGTATTTTTGAAGTCGCCATCCGATTTCGCAATCGAGTAGGTCTTTTCAACTTTGGCTTCAGCGACACACACGTCCTTGGCGTTTCCTGCCAACGAGCCGCAGGCAGCTTTGGCGGATTTGTAAGACATCTCGGCGTTCTTGACTGCGGCTTTGTGTTCGTCTTTCGTTGTTGCATGCGCAGCAAAGCTGGTGGCGCAGATTGCTGCGGCGAGTAAAGCGTGGATTGGTTTCATGTTCATAAATATTCCTTTGTAAATGAGCGGTGAGTTAGATGGTAAAAAATGAGAAATATTGTTAATTGGATGGCACGCGCGGGCCGGTGACATCAAGAATCAACCTCTTGATGTCGCCTGACTCAGGACGATTTCTGTTCCCGTTCCTTGGCCCAGCGATCAACCTCTTCTTCAGCCCGTTCCTTGGTGTATCCGTATTGCTCTTGAACCTTGCCGGCGAGCTGGTCGCGTTTGCCTGAAATCACATCGAGGTGATCATCGGTAAGCTTGCCCCATTGTTCTTTCGCGTTGCCCTTTAACTGTTTCCAGTTACCTTCGATTTGATCCCAGTTCATAGCAGACTCCTGTTTGATGGTTTAAAAGCGGGCTTCTGCCCCGTTCACCGCAGTGTTCACCGGCATTGAAAGGGCGGTGATTACTGCGTTCTACTGCGTTGTGACGCTTTGACGCGCATGGTCACGTTTAGCTTCGATAAACGCGGCCACCTTCGATGCGAACTCGATCCCCATTGCGAAAATCGCGGGGGCTGTCCTGCGTATAGGTCACCCGTGTGCCGTTGTCGAGGCGCACCTTGACTGCAATGCGGTCACGGACGTGTTGATACTGTTCAGATTCGTTTCCGGAGACGTTTTCAACAAACCCCACGAACTGACGATCTTCAACCTCGACATAAATCGGGCGGCTGTCTGTTCGTGTCGCACAGGCACCAAGCATCAGGGTCGATGCGATCATGCCGACGGTGATGAGTTGTTTGGTGTTCATTCCTGTGTCTTGAGAATGTCGAGATCAATGTGCCGTTTTAAGAAACAATCAGTGCCAATGAAAATCTTCGTTGCGCAGCGTGTGGGCCGCAAAACTTTGCACCATCACGTAAGTCGTTGCTATGCCGGCAAGGGCGATCATCGCCAAGCCGATGGCGAGCTTGCCCAGCAGTATCAGGAGGGGGCTTGCCGCCAGCAGTACGGCTACCAAGCCAACCAGCAGAGCGCAGCCGCCAAAAATCGCAAGTTGTTTCATGTCGTTGCCTGTTTGATATTTGTTGAATCCATGCAGCCATCGTAAGGCGTGCGAACACGCGCCGTCATCGGACAAGCGTTGCATTTGATGTAGGACTCGCTCGGACGCGCGCAGCCGCCGCGCGCCGGATCAGACAGGCTAAGGAAGCGCCGATCTATTCCCTCACGGGATGCGCATCCTTGCTTTGGGCGGTCTGCGGCGTTGCAAATCCTCGCCATAGCGGTGCGCAGCCTGCCCCGGCAGGC